>NZ_JBHSSS010000026.1:215993-282220 GCF_042659625.1 Nocardioides sp. GCM10027114 | reverse complement strand
CGACGGCTACGGCCCGGTGCCCGCCGCGTGGGCCCGCGACCTCATCGCCCACGCCCTCGACACCGGGACCACCACCTGGCTGCGGCGGCTGTTCACCCACTCCGACACCGGCGCCCTGGTCGCCATTGACTCACGCCAACGTCGCGTCCCCGCGGGGCTTGCGCAGCTGGTGAGGCTCCGCGACGGCGGCACCTGCCGCACCCCCTGGTGCGACGCCCCCATCAGGCACACCGACCACACCACCCCGGTCCACGCCGACGGCCCCACGACCGAGACCAACCTCACCGGCCGATGCGAGGCCTGCAACCACGCCAAGGAAGCCCCCGGCTGGCGCGCCCGACCACGATCAAGACCAGGCCAGCGGCACCGGATCGAGGTCACCACCCCCACCGGCCACCAGCACCAGTCACATGCGCCACCGCTGCCCGGTCGCGACACGCTCCGCCACTCGACCACCGATGGATGCCGGGTCGATGTGGGCTGGGCCGAGCTCACCCTCGCTGCCTGAGAAACGACGAAGGCCCCCGACCCGGGAAACACCGTGGTCGGGGGCCTTCGCGCCCTGTGGCAGGTGCAGGATTCGAACCTGCGTAGGCGTAAGCCGACGGATTTACAGTCCGCTCCCATTGGCCGCTCGGGCAACCTGCCGGGGGTGTCCACCGCCCGTCCGATTGGCCGGGTCGGCAACAAGGCGAAACAATAGCGCAGGGCCGCCGGCCACTCGAAAACGGCGGCCGACCGCCGTACCCGGCACCCCACAGCCACCCCACAGGAGGACAGGTCATGGCCGACTCGAGCTTCGACATCGTCAGCAAGATCGATCGTCAGGAGGTCGACAACGCCCTGGGCCAGACGGCTCGCGAGATCGCCACCAGGTTCGACTTCAAGGGCACCAACGCCTCCATCGAGTGGAGCGGCGAGCAGGCCATCGAGATCGCCGCGTCCGCCGACGATCGCGCGAACGCCGTGCTCGACGTCTTCAAGGGCAAGCTCGTCAAGCGCAACCAGAGCCTCAAGATCCTCGACGCCTCCGAGCCGCGCCAGTCCGGCCAGGTCAGCAAGATCTCGGTCGCGCTCAAGGAGGGCATCAGCTCCGAGGACGCCAAGAAGATCTCCAAGCTGATCCGCGACGAGGGCCCCAAGGGCGTCAAGGCGCAGATCCAGGGCGACGAGCTGCGCGTCTCGTCGAAGAAGCGCGACGACCTCCAGGCCGTCATCGCGCTGGTGAAGCAGCAGGACTACGACTTCGCGGTGCAGTTCACGAACTACCGCTGACGGCCCTTCGGACGCAGCACAGGAAGGCGTGTCGCGTCTCACGCGTCCGGCAGGAAAGATCGGTGGGGTGGGAATCAGCCGCCGTCTATCGTGGTTGAGGTCCGCGCCACCGAGGCGGGAGGCACGAGGCAGGAGAAGAGGCACGAGGTGACCAAGCAGGTCAAGCAGCTGGACCGCGTGATCATCAGGTTCGCAGGTGACTCCGGTGACGGCATGCAGCTCACCGGCGACCGGTTCACGCACGAGTCGGCGGCCTTCGGCAACGACCTGTCGACCCTGCCCAACTTCCCCGCCGAGATCCGGGCGCCGCAGGGCACCCTGCCGGGCGTCTCGTCGTTCCAGGTCCACTTCGCCGACCACGACATCCTCACCCCGGGCGACGCCCCGGACGTGCTCGTCGCGATGAACCCGGCCGCGTTGCGCGCCAACCTCGGCGACCTTCCGCGCGGCGCCACGATCATCGTCGACAGCCACGACTTCACGGCCCGCAACCTCACCAAGGCCGGCTACCAGTCCAACCCGCTCGAGGACGACTCGCTCGCCGAGTACGCCGTCCACAAGGTCGACCTGACCGGCATGACGATCGAGGCGGTCAAGGAGTTCGGGCTGTCCCGCAAGGACGCCGCCCGCGCGAAGAACATGTTCGCGCTCGGCCTCGTGTCGTGGATGTACGGCCGGCCGACCGAGACCACGGTGTCGTTCCTGCAGCGGCGCTTCGCCAAGGTGCCCGCGATCCGCGACGCCAATGTCACGGCGTTCACCGCCGGCTGGAACTTCGGCGAGACCACCGAGGCCTTCGTCGTCTCCTACGAGGTGAAGCCGGCGCCGATGGCGGCCGGCACCTACCGCAACATCACCGGCAACCTCGCCCTCGCCTACGGCCTCGTCGCGGGCGGCGTGCAGTCCGGGCTGCCGGTCTTCCTCGGGTCCTACCCGATCACCCCGGCCTCCGACATCCTCCACGAGCTCAGCAAGCACAAGTCCTTCGGCGTGACGACGTTCCAGGCCGAGGACGAGATCGCCGGCATCGGCGCCGCGCTCGGCGCCTCCTTCGCGGGCCACCTCGGCGTGACGACCACGTCCGGCCCGGGCATCGCGCTGAAGTCGGAGACCATCGGCCTCGCGGTGATGACCGAGCTGCCGCTGGTGATCATCGACGTCCAGCGCGGCGGCCCGTCGACCGGCCTGCCGACCAAGACCGAGCAGGCCGACCTGCTGCAGGCGATGTTCGGCCGCAACGGCGAGTCCCCGGTCCCGGTCATCGCCCCGCAGTCCCCCGGCGACTGCTTCGACGCCGCCCTCGAGGCCGCCCGGATCGCGGTCACCTACCGCACCCCGGTGATGCTGCTGTCCGACGGCATGCTCGCCAACGGCTCCGAGCCGTGGCGGATTCCCGAGGTCGCCGACCTGCCGGCCATCGACCCGGCGTTCGCGACGCGGGCGCACGGAGAGGACGGCGAGTTCCAGCCGTACGAGCGCGACGCGGCCACCCTGGCCCGGCCGTGGGCCGTGCCCGGCACCCCGGGCCTCGAGCACCGCATCGGCGGCCTCGAGAAGGCCGACGGCAGCGGCAACATCTCCTACGACCCTGCCAACCACGACTACATGGTCCGCACCCGCCAGGCCAAGGTCGACCGGATCGCCGACTCGCTGCCTGCGCTCGAGGTCGACGACCCCAGCGGCGAGGCGAAGGTGCTGGTGCTCGGCTGGGGCTCGACGTACGGCCCGATCGGCGCCGGCGTACGCCGGGTCCGGCGCGCCGGTCACAACGTCGCCCAGGTCCACCTGCGCCACCTCAACCCCTTCCCCAAGGACCTCGGCGAGATCCTCGCGCGCTACGACAAGGTGCTGGTGCCGGAGATGAACCTCGGCCAGCTCAGCCTGCTGCTGCGCGCGAAGTACCTCGTCGACGTCGTGGGCTACAACCACGTGCGCGGCCTGCCCCTCAAGGCCGCGGAGCTGGCCGAGGCGATCGGCGAGCTCGTCGCCCAGGCCGAGGGCGTCGAGGTCGACCTCACCTCGACGGCACAGGAGGCGCTCTGATGACCACCACCGACAACCCCGTCGGCCTGCCGTTCCCCCAGCACCGCAGCGGGATCGAGCTCGTCCCGACGCTGCCGGAGGGGGCCCAGAAGCAGACCGGCAAGGACTTCACCAGCGACCAGGAGGTCCGTTGGTGCCCCGGCTGCGGCGACTACGCCGTGCTCAAGGCCGTGCAGGGCTTCCTGCCCGACCTCGGTCTGCGCCGCGAGAACATCGTCTTCGTCTCCGGCATCGGCTGCTCGTCGCGGTTCCCCTACTACCTCGACACCTACGGGATGCACTCCATCCACGGGCGCGCGCCGGCGATCGCGACCGGCATCGCGACCGCCCGCGAGGACCTGTCGGTGTGGGTGGTGACCGGTGACGGCGACGCGCTGTCGATCGGCGGCAACCACCTGATCCACGCGCTGCGCCGCAACGTCAACATGACGATCCTGCTGTTCAACAACCGGATCTACGGCCTCACCAAGGGGCAGTACTCCCCGACCTCCGAGCCCGGCAAGGTCACCAAGTCGACCCCGATGGGCTCGCTGGACCACCCGTTCAACCCGGTCGCGCTCGCGCTCGGCGCCGAGGGCACGTTCGTCGCCCGCACCATCGACTCCGACCGCAAGCACCTCACCTCGGTGCTGTCGGCAGCCGCCGCCCACCGCGGCACGTCGTTCGTGGAGATCTACCAGAACTGCCCGATCTTCAACGACGGCGCCTTCGACGCGATCAAGTCGCCCGACACCAAGGCCGACGCGATCATCCCGCTCGTCCACGGCGAGCCGATCCGCTTCGGCACGCCCGACGAGTCCGGGAACGGCGGCAAGGGCCTGGTCCGCGACACCGCGACCGGCGGCGTGAAGGTCGTCGAGGTCGGCACCGGTGCCGGCCAGGTGGCCGAGTCGGACCTGCTCGTCCACGACGCCTACGCGGCCGACCCGACCACGGCGTTCGCGATCTCGCAGCTCACCGACGGCGGCTACCTCCACCAGGCGCCGATCGGGATCTTCCGGCAGGTCGAGCGTGCCACCTACGACGACCAGGCGCGCGACCAGGTGAAGCTCGCGCAGGGCCACACCGACACCGCGCCGGCCGACCGGCTCGCGGGCCTCATCGGCGGCGGCGACACCTGGACCGTCGTCTGACCACTGCCTGACGGTCAGTCGGTCCAGGTCCGCCAGACCTGGGAGTACGACGTCGCGTAGCCGCCGTACTCGCGCACCTTGGCGCGCCAGAACCACGAGCCCTTGCGCGGCGCGTCGATCCGCACCGCGAACCGGGCCTGCTCGTCGGTGCGCACCATGCGGTAGGTGAACCAGCCGCAGCTGCCGCAGGCCCGCTTCTGGATCCGCACGATGCGCTGCTCGTGGCCCGGGTCGACGGCGCCGCGGAGGGTCAGCACGTTGCGCTTGTCGGTCACCCGCGAGGTGATCGTGCGCTCCGGCAGCGGCTCGGCCTCCCCCGCCGCGGCCAGGGCCCAGCCGCCGACGAGCAGGAGCACGAGCGCCAGCAAGGGGGCCAGCAAGGGGGCCAGCAGGGGGGCCGGGAGCACGCGGAGTGAGCCGGGGCGGAAGTGGGCTGGCACGGGCCCTATCCTGCTCGGGTGCCGGAGCAACGTCGAGGATTCCTCTTCGGCGTGGCGGCGTACGGCATCTGGGGCGCGTTCCCGCTCTACTTCCCGCTGATGGAGCCGGCCGGCGCCGGCGAGATCCTGGCCCACCGGGTGCTGTGGTCGGCGGTGACGATGGTCGGCGTCGTGGTGCTGCTGCGGCGCACCGCGCAGGTCCGCGCCTGCGTGGCCGACCCGCGGACCCGGCTGCTGCTGGGGCTCGCCGCGCTCGTCATCTCGGTCAACTGGGTCACCTACATCTGGGGCGTCAACAACGGCCGGGTCGTCGAGACCTCGCTGGGCTACTTCATCAACCCGCTGGTCACGGTCCTGATGGGCGTGCTGATCCTCGGGGAGCGGCTGCGCCGGTTGCAGTGGGTGGCGCTGGGCATCGCCCTCGCCGCCGTGGTCGTGCTGACGCTGGACTACGGGCGGCTGCCGTGGGTGGCGCTGGTCCTCGCCTTCTCCTTCGGCAGCTACGGGCTGGCCAAGAAGACCGCGAACGTCGGCGCCGTCGACAGCCTCGCCGTGGAGACGGCCTTCCTCGCGCCCTTCGCCGCGACCTTCCTCGGCTGGCTGTGGTGGTCCGGCGACGCCTCCTTCGGCGGCCACGGCGCGGGCCACGCCCTGCTGCTGACGACGCTGGGCATCGTCACCGCCGTCCCCCTCGTCTGCTTCGGCGCCGCCGCCATCCGGATCCCGATGGTGACGCTCGGGCTGCTCCAGTACCTCGCGCCCGTGCTGCAGTTCGCGCTCGGCGTGCTGTGGTTCCGCGAGGACATGCCGGCCGGCCGCTGGGTCGGCTTCGCGCTGGTGTGGGTGGCGCTGGTGGTCTTCACCTTCGAGGCGGTCAACCACCGTCGCCGGCAGCTTCGGCTGACGGTGGAGGCCTCCGCCATCTGACGGTCACCTTCCCGTCACCCGGCGACCTCTCCGATGCCACCGTGCCTGCCTAGGTTCGCGCGCGTGTACAGCCACCCCCGAGAGGCGACGATGACCCAGACGACCCACCGCCCGCTGCTCCCCCTGTTCCCCACCGGGCCGCACGGCTCCCGCTCCGCGATGACCTGCCACTACCGGTGCGGTGACGCCTGCGACAAGCCGATCCCGAACACCTCCTCGAACGAGCACATCCAGGACGTCGTGGCGCGCGCCGTGCAGCGCCGCTCGGTCCTGCGAGGCGCCGCGATCGGCGCCGGCACCCTGGCCGTCGGCGGCCTCACCTCCCGTGCCGCCGCCGCTGACAAGGTGCCGGGCGGCTCGGCCGACCGGGGCGTGGCGACCGCGGGCTTCAGCCCGGTCCCACCCAACAAGCGTGACGCGCTGGTCGTGCCCAACGGCTTCCGCCACGACGTGGTGATGCGCTGGGGCGACCCGGTGGTCGCCGGGGCCCCCGCCTTCGACGTCGACAACCAGACCCCGGAGGCCGCCGCCCTGCAGTTCGGCTACAACTGCGACTACGTCGGCGTCGTCCCGGTCGACCGCGACCGCGCCCTGCTCGTCGTGAACCACGAGTACACCGACGAGCCGCTGATGTTCCCCACCGGCCGGTACGACGAGGCCACCCAGAAGCGGATCGCGATGGCGTCGCACGGCCTGAGCGTCGTCATGATCAAGCGCGGCCGGGTCCCCGGCTCGTGGTTCCCGGTGGACCCCCGGAAGTCACGGTACAACCGGCGCCTCCACGTCGGTTCCCAGTTCGAGCTCACCGGTCCCGCCGCCGGCGACGAACGGCTCCGGACCTCCGCAGACCCCACCGGCACGAAGGTGCTCGGCACCCTCAACAACTGCTCGGGCGGCACCACGCCCTGGGGCACCATCCTGTCCGGCGAGGAGAACTTCAACGGTTACTTCGACGCCTCCGGCAGCCTGCCCGCGGAGTACGCCACGTCCTACGCCCGCTACGGCATCACCGGCAGCGGCCGCGGCTGGAGCGAGGTCGACTCGCGCTTCGACGTCACGACAGAGCCCCACGAGCCCTTCCGCTTCGGCTGGGTCGTCGAGACGGACCCGATGCGTCCGGGGTCGGCGCCGCGCAAGCGGACCATGCTCGGCCGCTTCAAGCACGAGGGCGCCAACATCGTCGTCAACCGCGACGGCCGGGTCGCGGCGTACATGGGCGACGACGAGCGCAACGACTACCTCTACAAGTTCGTCTCGCGCGACAGGATGGACCGTCGCAGCGGCCGCGCGGCCCGTCGCCACAACATGACGCTGCTGGACCACGGCACGCTCTACGTCGCGGTCTTCACCGGCGACGGCCTCGAGGACGAGAAGTACGACGGCACCGGGCGCTGGATCCCGCTCACCTCCGACACGGAGTCGTTCGTGGACGGCATGAGCGTGAGCGACGTGCTCATCGACACCCGTCTGGCCGCCGACAAGGTGGGCGCGACCAAGATGGACCGGCCCGAGGACGTCGAGGGCAACCCGGCGAACGGCAAGGTCTACGTCGCGCTGACCAACAACTCCGGTCGCGGCACCACGGCCCCCGTCGACGAGGCCAACCCCGTGGCGACCTCCATGGTCCGCTCCGAGCTCGGCGCCCCGCTCACGCCGAAGTCCGGCAACCGCAACGGCTACGTGCTCGAGCTGACGGCGGACGGCGAGAACCACGCCGCGACGACCTTCACCTGGGAGCTGCTGCTCGTCTGCGGCGACCCGGAGGCCCCCGAGACCTACTTCGGCGGCTACGACAAGACCAAGGTCAGCCCGATCAGCTGCCCGGACAACGTCACGTTCGACAGCACCGGCAACCTGTGGATCTCGACCGACGGCAACCAGCTCGGCTCCAACGACGGCATCTTCCGGGTGCCGGTGTCCGGCCCCGGGCGCGGCCACGTCCAGCAGTTCCTGACCGTGCCCCGCGGCGCCGAGGCCTGCGGTCCGCTGATCGCCGACGACGACCGTTCGCTCTGGGTGGCGGTCCAGCACCCGGGCGAGGTCGACGGCGCGACGTTCGAGAGCCCGGCCAGCACCTGGCCGCACACGGACGACTTCCCGCGTCCCTCGGTCGCCGTGGTCTACCGCCGCCGCTGACCCCTGCCGAGCTGCCGCCAGTTTCCCCAGTGCGGGGAAACTGGCGGCAGCTCAGTGCATTTCAGGGTGAAACTGGTGGCAGCTCGCCCGTGCGGGACCTCAGGCGGTGCGGTTGGCCACGATGTCGGCAAAGGCCTCGAGGGCCTCGCGGACCGGGCCGTGGGGCACCACGTCGAGGCGCTGCTTGGCCTCCTGGGCCCGGGCCACGACGTAGGCGCGCGCCTCGTCGAGGGCGGGGTGCTTGCGCAGCAGGTCGAGGACCTCCGCGTGGGCGTCGTCGTCGGTGAGGTCGCTGTCGAGCAGCTCGAGGAGCCGGGCGTCGTCGGGGTCCTGCGAGGCGCGGGCCATCAGCACCGGCAGCGTCGGCACGCCCTCGCGCAGGTCGGTGCCGGGGGTCTTGCCGGACTCGTCGGTGTCGGAGGCGATGTCGAGGATGTCGTCGGAGAGCTGGAAGGCGCTGCCCACGATCTCGCCGTACGCCGTCAGCGCCTCCTCGACCTCGCGGCTCGCGCCGCCGAAGCGGGCGCCGTAGCGGGCTGAGGTGGCGATGAGCGAGCCGGTCTTGCCGGCGACCACGTCGAGGTAGTGGGCCAGCGGGTCCTCGCCCGTCGCGGGCGCGACGGTCTCCAGGATCTGCCCCTCGACCAGCCGGGTGAAGGTCTGCGCCTGGATCCGCACCGCGTCGGCACCGAGCTCGGCGGTCAGCTCCGAGGACTTCGAGAACAGGAAGTCGCCCGTGAGGATCGCGACGTGGTTGTCCCAACGGGCGTTCGCCGACTCGGCACCGCGGCGCAGGTCGGCCTCGTCCATGACGTCGTCGTGGTACAGCGACGCGAGGTGGGTCAGCTCGACCACGCACGCCGCGGTGATGACGTCCTCGGAGTCGGGCCGGTCGCCGGTCTCGGCGGCCAGCAGCACCAGCAGCGGTCGGAAGCGCTTGCCGCCGGCCTCCATCAGGTGGCTGGCGGCGGCGGTGACGAAGCCGACCCGACTGCGGACATGACCCGCGAGCGCCTCCTCGACGCGCGCCATGCGCGCCGAGAGCCGCTCCGCGAGACCCGCGTCGGTGACGGGCAGCGCCAGTCCGGCGGTCATGTTGCTCACCTGAGGAATTGTCCCGCACTGGCCGCGAGGTCGAGCACCGGGCCGGGGATGATGCCGAGGACGAGGGTGACCGCGGCGCCCAGGGCGATCGCGGAGGCGGTGAGCACCGACGGCTGGGTCACGCTGGGACCGTCGCCGACCGGCTCGCTGAAGTACATCAGCACGATCACCCGCACGTAGAAGAAGACCGCGACGATGCTGGCCGCGATCGCGGTGATCACGACCGGCCAGGCGCCGGCGGCGAGCGCGACCTGGAAGACCGCCCACTTGCCGATGAAGCCGGAGGTGAGCGGGATTCCCGCCATCGCCAGCAGGAAGAAGGCGAAGACGCCGGCGACGAGCGGCGACTCCTTCCCGAGGCCTGCCCAGCGGGAGAGGTTCGACTGCTCGCCGGAGGCGTCCCGCACCAGGGTCACGACGGCGAAGGCGCCGAACGTCGCGAAGCCGTAGGTGACGAGGTAGAAGAGCACCGCCTGGAGCGAGGAGAGCTCGCCGGGCGCCAGCGCACTGGTCGCCTGCACGCCGAGCACGCCGGTCAGCAGGAAGCCCGTGTGCGCCACGGCCGAGTAGGCGAGCATCCGCTTGACGTCGTTCTGCGCGATGGCGAGGACCGCGCCGACGACCATCGTCAGGATGGCGACGATCCACATCATCGGCTGCCAGCTCCAGCGGTCGGCGCCGAAGGCGACGTAGAAGACGCGCATCAGCGCGCCGAAGGCCGCCACCTTGGTGGCCGCCGACATGAACGCGGTCACCGCGGTGGGCGCGCCCTGGTAGACGTCGGGGATCCAGGCCTGGAACGGCGCGGCGCCGACCTTGAAGAAGAAGCCGACCGCGAGCATTCCCATGCCGATCAGCAGCAGGTTGCGGTTGCCGAGGTCGTTGCGGACCGCCTCGTTGATGACGCCGTACTCCATCGAGCCGGCGAAGCCGTAGACCAGGGCGACGCCGTAGAGGAAGAAGCCGGACGAGAAGGCGCCGAGCAGGAAGTACTTCATCGCCGCCTCCTGGCTCAGCAGCCGGCGACGGCGCGCCAGCCCGCAGAGGAGGTACAGCGGCAGCGAGAAGACCTCGAGCGCCACGAACAGCGTGAGCAGGTCGTTGGCGGCCGGGAACATCATCATGCCGCCGACGGTGAAGGCCAGCAGCGGGTAGACCTCGGTGTGGTCGAGCCCCTTGGTGGAGGCGGCACGCTCGGCATCGGTGCCGGGCAGCGCGGCCGCCTGGCCCGCGAAGGCCGAGACGCCGCCCTCGAGCCGGCGCTCCGCGAACAGCGCGGTGCCGGCGATCGCGAGGACCAGGATCAGGCCCCAGAGGAAGACGGTCGGGCCGTCGACGACGAGGGTGCCCTCGACGGCGATCAGGCCGCGGGCGGCCCCCTCCCCCAGCTCGGCGAGGTCGGTGGCGACCATGATCGTGCCGACGAGCGCGACCAGCAGGCCGACGCCGGTCAGCACCGTCTGGACCAGGAACCGGCGCGGCCGGTCGACGAACGCCTCGACGAGCACGCCGGCGCAGGCGACGCCGAAGACCACCAGCAGCGGCCAGAGGGCGCTGTACTCGATGGACGGCTGGACGAACTCCATGACTACTGGCCTTCCTCAGCCGAGCCGTTCCCAAGGGACACGGCGGGGGCGTCGTCGGTCACGCCGACGTTCTGGAGGGTGGTGTCGACGGTCGGGTTGATCACGTCGAGCAGCGGCATCGGGTAGAAGCCGAACAGCACGAGCGCGAGGACGAGCGGCGCGACGGTGCCGACCTCACGACGGTCCAGGTCGGGGATCGACGGCAGGTCGGCCCGGCCGGGTCCGGTCATCGCCCGCTGGTAGAGCCACAGCGCGTAGACCGCGGCCAGGACGATCGCGGTCACCGAGACGGCGCCGGCCCACCAGGCGTAGTCGAACGCCGAGATGATCACCAGCAGCTCGGACACGAACGGCGAGAGGCCCGGCAGGCTGCAGGCCGCGAGGCCCGCCACCAGGAAGACGCCCGCCAGGACCGGGGCGGCCTTCTCGTTGCCCGCCATCTCGCTGATGAGGGTGGTCCCGCGGCGGCGGATGAGGTAGCCGGCGATCAGGAACAGCAGCGCGGTCGCGATGCCGTGGTTGACCATGTAGAGGATCGAGCCGGTGGCGCCCTGGCTGCTGAGCACGAAGATGCCGAGCACGATGAAGCCGAAGTGGCTCAGCGAGGTCAGGCCGATCAGCCGCAGCACGTCGTCCTGGCCGATCGCGACCAGCGCGCCGTAGACGATCGAGATCAGCGCGAGCACCACGACGACCGGGGTCGCCCACTGCGAGGCCTCGGGGAACAGCCCGAGGCAGAACCGCAGCATGCCGAAGGTGCCGATCTTGTCGAGGACACAGACCAGCAGCACGGAGGTGCCGGTGGTCGCCTTCTCGGTGGTGTCGGCCAGCCAGGTGTGCACCGGGAAGAGCGGCGCCTTCACCGCGAAGGCGATGAAGAACCCGAGGAACAGCCAGCGCTGGGTGGCCTCGTCGATGTCGAGGGCGGAGAGCTCGGAGAGCAGGTAGGTCGGCTCACCGGCGTTGGCGGAGACGACGTACAGGCCGATGACCGAACCGAGCATCACCAGGCCGCCGGCGAGCTGGTAGACGAGGAACTTCACCGCGGCCCGGCCGCGGCCCTTGCGGCCGAAGCCGCCGACGAGGAAGTACGCCGGGATCAGCGTCGCCTCGAAGACCACGTAGAAGAGGAACACGTCGGTGGCCGCGAACACGGCGATCGACAGCGCCTCCAGCGCGAGCACCCACGCGAAGAACGCCGACGGGTTGCCCTCGTCGACCTCGTGCCACGAGGCGACCATGACGATCGGGACGAGGACCACGGTGAGCAGCAGCATCACCAGGCCGAGGCCGTCGACGCCGAGCGAGTAGTGGGCACCGAAGAGCGAGATCCACTCCGCCTGCTCGGTGAACTGCATGCCCCCGCCGGCGTCGTAGCCGGCGGCCATCACGGCGGCTCCGAGGAGCGTCGCGAGCGAGACGCCGAGGCCGACCTTCTTGGGCAGGTCGTTCGTCCGCGGCAGGAACGGCGTGACCAGGGCGCCGACGAGCGGCACCAGGATCAGGGTGGTGAGCCAGGGGAATGAGCTCATGCGAGGTTCACCGCCAGGAGAGCGAGGACGACGACGATGACGCCGCCGAGGACGGACAGGGCGTAGGAGCGGACGAAGCCGTTCTGGACCTTGCGGAGCGAGCCGGCGATGCCGCCGACCGCGAGCGAGCCGCCCTCGACGAGGCCGTCGACCGCCTTGGTGTCGGCGGTGGTCAGGCCGCGCACCGTCCGCATGGTCGGGGTGACGACGACCGCGTCGTTGATGGCGTCGCCGTAGATGTCGTTGCGAGCGGCGCGGGTGACGAAGGAGACCTCCGTCGGCGCGGAGCGCGGCACGTCACGGCGGCCGACGGTGAACCAGGCGGTCGCCACGCCGAGCGCCACCACGGCGGTGATGATCAGGGTGATCGCCAGGGCCGGGATCGGCGGCTCGTGGTGCGCCTCGGTCCCGACGACCGGGGCGAGGAACTCCATGATCCAGTCGCCGAGCAGCATCACGCCGCCGAGGACGGACAGCGCGGCCAGCACGATCAGCGGCACCGTCATCACCTTCGGCGACTCGTGCGGGTGGGCGTCGGGCGCCCAGCGCTGCTCGGTGAAGAACGTCATCAGCATCATCCGGGTCATGTAGAAGCCGGTGATGCCGGCGCCGATGATCGCGAGCACCCCGACGAGGAGGTTCTCGGCGAGCGCCGTCTCGATGATCTTGTCCTTCGACCAGAAGCCGGAGAAGCCCGGGAACCCGATGATGGCGAGGTAGCCCATCGCGAAGGTGAGGAAGGTGACCGGCAGCATCTTGCGCAGCGCGCCGTAGTGGCGCATGTCGACGTCGTCGTCCATGGCGTGCATGACCGAGCCGGCGCCGAGGAACATGTTGGCCTTGAAGAAGCCGTGGGTCAGCAGGTGGAAGATCGCGAACGCGTAGCCCGCGACGCCGAGGCCGGCGCCGAGCATCATGTAGCCGATCTGGCTCATGGTGGACCCGGCGAGGCCCTTCTTGATGTCGTCCTTGGCGCAGCCGATGATCGCGCCCCACAGCAGGGTCACGACCGCGACCACGACGACCGCGGTCTGCGCAGTCGGGGCGAGCTCGAAGATGAAGTTCGAGCGGACGATCAGGTAGACGCCGGCGGTGACCATGGTCGCCGCGTGGATCAGCGCCGACACCGGGGTCGGACCCTCCATCGCGTCGAGGAGCCACGCCTGCAGCGGCACCTGGGCCGACTTGCCGCAGGCGGCGAGGAGGAGCAGCAGGCCGAGCGCGGTCAGCGTGGCCTCGCTGGCCTCGGAGCTGACCTCGCTGATGGCCGCGAAGTCGGTGGTGCCGAAGGTGACGAACATGAGGGCGATGCCCAGCGACAGCCCGATGTCCCCGACGCGGTTGATGACGAAGGCCTTCTTGGCGGCGGCGGCCGCGGACGGCTTGTGCTGCCAGAACCCGATCAGCAGGTACGACGCCAGGCCGACGCCCTCCCAGCCGAGGAACAGGCCGACGAAGTTCGCCGACATGACCAGCATCAGCATCGCCGCGACGAAGAGGTTGAGGTAGCCGAAGAACCGGCGGCGCCGCGGGTCGTGCTCCATGTAACCGATCGAGTAGACGTGGATCAGTGAGCCCACACCGGTGATCAGCAGCAGGAAGAGCGCGGTCAGCGGGTCGTAGAGCAGCTCGAGCTCGACGGTGAGGTCGCCCGCCTCGAACCAGGTGAAGAGCTGCTGCCCCACCTGGCGCTCGTCCTCGCTGCGGCCGAGCAGCTGCAGGAACATGACCAGGCTGAGCAGGAACGAGCCGATCGGCAGCGCGGTGCCGAGCAGGTGGCCCCACCGCTCGAACGGCTTGGGGAACGCTGCGCCGCCGACGAGCAGCAGCAGCGCGCCCAGCAGCGGCAGCGCGATCACCAGCCACAGCAGGGCGAACACGCCGTCGGCCGCGCCGGCGGCCACGACGGGCACGCTGTGCTCCTCCGCGGCAGCCGTCAGGACAGGGGTGAGTGAGAGCGACATCTGAGCAGGCCCCTCAGTACTTCAGCAGGCTCGCGTCGTCGACCGAGGCCGAGCGACGGGTCCGGAAGATGGTCATGATGATCGCGAGCCCGACGACGACCTCGGCGGCGGCCACGACCATGACGAAGAACGCCGCGACCTGGCCGTCGAGGTTGCCGTGCTGCCTGGCGAAGGTCACCAGCGCGAGGTTGCAGGCGTTGAGCATGATCTCGACGCACATGAAGACCACGATCGCGTTGCGGCGCGTCAGCACCCCGACGGAGCCGATGGTGAACAGGATCGCCGACAAGACAACGTATTCGTTCACTCGTCCTCCTCCGTGGTCGCAAGGGCGCCGGACCGGCCGGAGGTCTCCGGCGTCGACGTCGGGTCGACCCCGAGCTGACGCTGCACGTCGTCGATGTCGTCGGCGAGCGCCGGGGCGGACCGGACCGTGCCCCGCGCGGCGAGCACCCGCGAGACCGAGGCCTCGGACGGGGTCCCGTCGGGCAGCAGCGCCGGGGTGTCGACGGCGTTGTGGCGGGCGTAGACGCCCGGCGCCGGCAGCGGCCCCAGCGGCTTGCCGCTCTCCGCGTAGTCGCGCATCCGGCGGGCGGCCAGGGTTGCTTGGCTGTCCCTGGGCGTCAGCCGCTCGCGGTGGGCGAGCACCATCGCTCCGAGCGCTGCGGTGATCAGCAGGACCGCGGTGACCTCGAAGGCGACGACGTACTTGGAGAAGAGCACGTTGGCGATGGCCTGGATGTTGCCGCCCTCGTTGGCGTCGGCGAGCCCGACGGCCGTGCCCATGGCGACCTGGCCGACACCGAGCCCGAGGACGACGCCGAGGACCAGCCCGCCGACGATGGCGAGCACCCGCTGGCCGCGGATCGTCTCGACCAGCGAGTCGGACGCGTCGACACCGACCAGCATCACCACGAACAGGAAGAGCATCAGGATCGCGCCGGTGTAGACGATGATCTGCACCGCGAAGAGGAACGGCGCCTCCAGCGCGGCGTACAGCACCGCCAGGCTGATCATGACGACCGCGAGCAGCAGCGCGGCGTGCACCGCCTTGCGCACGAAGAGCACGCCGAGCGCGGCCAGCACGATGACCGGCGCGAGGGTCCAGAACAGCATCAGCGCTCGGCCTCCTCGGTCGCGCGGAAGGTGCCGCGGTAGTAGTCGCCCTCGTCGTCGCCGAGCCGCATCGGGTGCGGCGGCTGCTCCATGCCGGGCAGCAGCGGCGCCAGCAGGTCGGACTTCTCGTAGATCAGCGACTCGCGGGTGGCGTCGGCCAGCTCGTACTCGTTGGTCATCGTGAGCGCCCGGGTCGGGCAGGCCTCGATGCACAGGCCGCACAGGATGCAGCGCAGGTAGTTGATCTGGTAGACGCGGCCGTACCGCTCACCGGGGCTGTAGCGCTCCTCGTCGGTGTTGCTCGCGCCCTCGACGTAGATCGCGTCCGCCGGGCACGCCCAGGCGCACAGCTCGCAGCCGACGCACTTCTCGAGGCCGTCGGGCCAGCGGTTGAGCTGGTGCCGGCCGTGGAAGCGCGGGGCGGTCGGGTTCTTCTCGAAGGGGTACTGCTCCGTGACCACCTTCTTGAACATCGTGCGGAAGGTGACCCCGAAACCCGCGATCGGGTCCCAGAACTGCTCCCTGAGTCCCTTCGGCTCAGCCATCAGATCTCCTCACCGGTCGGTTCACCGGAACGTCGGGACGCACTGGACTCGTGCACCAGCGGGCGGGCGGCGCCGCGGACGGGGCCCCCGGCTGGCATGGGCGGAACGGGGTAGCCCCCGGCGAACGCGTCGGCCGGGCCGGTTCGGACAGTCTCGTCGGCGGGCTGCTGGTCGGGCTCGCTCGCCGCCTCCTCGGCCTCGCCGAAGAAGAAGAGCACCAGGAACAGCAGGGCGAGGACGCCGATGCCGCCGAGGAGGTACTCACGCTCGATGCGGCCGTCCAGCGAGATCGCGCGGATGACGGCGACGGCGACGATCCAGGCCAGCGCGACCGGGATCAGCCGCTTCCAGCCGAACATCATGAACTGGTCGTAGCGCAGGCGGGGCAGCGAGCCGCGCAGCCAGATGAAGATGAAGACGAAGGACATCACCTTGCCGAGGAACCACAGCACCGGCCAGTACCCCTCGTTGGCCCCGGCCCAGATGTGCTCGATCCCCCACGGAGCGGCCCAGCCGCCCAGGAAGAGCGTCGTGGCCAGCGCCGAGACCGTCACCATGTTGATGTACTCGGCGAGGAAGAACAGCGCGAACTTCAGGCTGGAGTACTCGGTGTGGAAGCCGCCGACCAGCTCGCCCTCGGCCTCGGGGAGGTCGAACGGCGCCCGGTTGACCTCGCCGACCATCGCGATCATGTAGACCACGAACGACGGCAGCAGGATCAGGCCGTACCAGAGGTCGTCCTGGGCGGTGACGATCTCCGAGGTCGACATCGAGCCCGCGTAGAGGAACACCGCGATGAGCGCGAGGCCCATGGCGACCTCGTAGGAGATCATCTGGGCGCTCGACCGCAGGCCGCCGAGCAGGGAGTACGTCGAGCCGCTGGACCAGCCGCCGAGCACGATGCCGTAGATGCCGATCGAGGCGATCGCGAGCACGAACAGGACCGCGACCGGCATGTCGGTCAGCTGCAGCGGCGTGGTGATGTCGGTGAAGGGCACCTTCACCTCGGGCCCGAACGGGATGACCGCGAAGGTGACGAACGCCGGGATCACCGTGATCACGGGGGCCAGCACGAAGACCACCTTGTCGGCGGCCTTGGGGATGATGTCCTCCTTCAGCGCCAGCTTCACGCCGTCGGCCAGCGACTGCAGCAGCCCGAAGGGGCCGTGCACGTTGGGGCCGACGCGGTGCTGCATCCGCGCCACCACGCGACGCTCCGCCCAGATGTTGAAGAGCGTGAGCAGCACCAGGACGAGGAAGACCAGGACGGCCTTGATGATGATCAGCCACCACGGGTCCTGGCCGAAGTCGGACAGGTCCGGGCCGTCGAGCGGGGCCGTGCCCAGGACCCCGGAGCTGACCCCGGAGATCACACCGGTCGAGATCACTGCACGGCTCCCTTCAGCGAGACGCGGCCGCCCGGCGAGGACAGGCCGGCCAGGACTCCGGCGCCGAACGAGTTGGCCGGCACCCACACGACGTCGTCGTCGAGGTCGGCGATCTCGGTCGGCAGCGTCACCGAGCCGCGGTCACCGGTGAGGGTGACAGCCGGTCCGACGCGGTCGTAGACGGCCTCGGACACCCGGGCGACGGCAACCGGCGCGGTGGCGCGGAGGTTCTTGTCGCCGTCCTGCATCCGGCCGTTGTCCAGCATCGTCCTCCAGGTCGCCAGGGTGACCGGCGCCGCGTCACCGTCGGCCGGCGGTGCAGCGGAGGCCGCCTGCGCCTCGTCGGCGACGGGCGTGGCCTCGGTGTGCGGACCGGCGAGCGCCGGCCGGGCACCGTCCCAGGCGCCGAGCTGCTCCAGCTCGGCACGGGCCTCCTCGACGGCCCGGAAGCCGAGCGCGCGGCCGTGGCCGAGCGCCTGCAGCTCCTCGGCGATCCCGGCGAGGACCCGGACGTCGGGCAAGGATCCTGGGTTGCTGAAGACGGCGGCGAACGGCCGGGGGCGACCCTCCCAGGTCACGAAGGTGCCGGCCTTGTCGGTCACCGGCGCCACCGGGAACACCACGTCGGCCGCGCGCGTCACGTCGGTCTCGCGCAGCTCGAGGGCGACCACGAACCGGGCCGCCTCGAGGGTGGCCCGTGTGGCAGCAGGGTCGGCGGTGTCGTCGGGGTCCACGCCGCCGACGACGAGGCCGCCGATCTCACCGGCGTTCACCGCGGCGACGATCGCGTCGGCGTCGCGGCCGGGGCCGTGGGGCAGCTCGTCGACGCCCCAGGCGGCGGCGACGTCGACCCGGGCGGACGCGTCAGCGACCGGGCGGCCTCCGGGCAGCAGCGTCGGCAGGCAGCCGGCCTCGACGGCCCCGCGGTCGCCGGCGCGGCGCGGCACCCAGGCCAGCCGGGCGCCGGTGCGGGCGGCGAGCTCGGCGGCCGCGGTGAGCGCGCCGGGAGAGGTCGCGAGCCGCTCGCCGACGAGGATGACGGCGGTCGAGTCGATGCCGTGCTCGGCGTGGTCGACCAGCGCGCGGAGCGCGTCGGCCTCGTCGCCGGGCCGGGTCCGGAGCAGCTGGCCGTTCATCTTCCGCAGGCCGCGGGAGGTGTACGGCGCGATGGAGAGCACGCGGGTGGCGCCCCGGGAGCGGGACGCCTTGCGCAGCCGCAGGAAGATCGCGCCCGCCTCCTCCTCCGGCTCGAGGCCGGCGAGGACGACGGTGGCGGCGCGCTCGAGGTCGGCGTACGAGACGCGCTGGGTGAGGACCACCTCGGCGGCGAGGAACGCCTCCTCCTCGGCGGACAGCGGCCGGGCGCGGAAGTCGACGTCGTTCGTGCCGAGCGCGACCCGGGCGAACTTGGCGTAGGCGTAGGCGTCCTCGGCGGTGACCCGGCCTCCGGGCAGCACGGCGGAGGCACCGGCCGCGGCGAGGCCGCGGGCGGCGACGGCGAACGCCTCCGGCCACGAGGCCGGGCGGAGCGTGCCGTCGGTGTCACGCACCTGGGGGTAGGTGATCCGGTCGTCCTGCGTGGCGTAGTGGAAGGCGAACCGGTCCTTGTCGGTGATCCACTCCTCGTTGACCTCGGGGTCGTTGCCCGCGAGGCGGCGCATCACCTTGCCGCGGCGGTGGTCGACACGGATCGCGGAGCCGCAGGCGTCGTGCTCGCCGACCGACGGCGACGAGACGAGGTCGAAGGGGCGCGACCGGAAGCGGTACTCGGCGCTGGTGAGCGCGCCGACCGGGCAGATCTGGATCGTGTTGCCCGAGAAGTAGGACTCGAACGGCTCCTTCTCGTAGATGCCGACCTGCTGCAGGGCACCGCGCTCGACGAGCGCGATGAACGGGTCGCCGGCGATCTGCTCGGAGAAGCGGGTGCAGCGGGCGCACAGCACGCAGCGCTCGCGGTCGAGCAGCACCTGCGCGGAGACGTTGATCGGCTTGGGGAAGGTCCGCTTCACGCCGCCCGAGGCGGAGAACCGGCTCTCGCCGCGGCCGTTCGACATGGCCTGGTTCTGCAGCGGGCACTCGCCACCCTTGTCGCAGACCGGGCAGTCGAGCGGGTGGTTGATCAGCAGGAACTCCATGACGCCCTGCTGCGCCTTGTCGGCGACTTCGCTGGTGGCCTGGGTCTGGACGACCATGCCCTCCGCGACCGGGAGGGTGCAGGACGCCTGCGGCTTCGGGAAGCCGCGGCCGTTGCCGGCGTCGGGGACCTCGACGAGGCACTGCCGGCAGGCGCCGACGGGCGCCAGCAGCGGGTGGTCGCAGAAGCGCGGGATCGCCACGCCGACCTGCTCCGCGGCCCGGATCACCAGGGTGTCCTTGGGCACGCTGACCTGGACCCCGTCGATGGTGAGGGTGACGAGGTCGGCCTTCTCGGGCGCCTTCTCGGTGCTGTCGGTCGTCATGCGCTGGCTCCGGCGGTCGCACTGGACGGGAACACGGTGGAGGCGGCCGGGTCGAACGGGCATCCGCCGTGGGTGAGGTGCGCGAGGTACTCGTCGCGGAAGTACTGGATGGAGCTCGAGATCGGGCTGGTGGCGCCGTCGCCGAGCGCGCAGAACGAGCGGCCCAGGATGTTGTCGCACTGGTCGAGCAGCAGGTCGAGGTCCTGCTCGCTCCCTTGCCCCTTCTCGAGCCGCGCGAGCGTCTGGACGAGCCACCAGGTGCCCTCGCGGCACGGGGTGCACTTGCCGCAGGACTCGTGCTTGTAGAACTCCGTCCAGCGCAGCACGGCGCGGACCACGCAGGTGGTCTCGTCGAAGATCTGCAAGGCGCGGGTGCCGAGCATCGAGCCGGCGGCGCCGACCTCCTCGAAGTCGAGCTTCACGTCGAGGTGCTCGGCGGTGAGGATCGGGGTGCTCGAGCCCCCGGGGGTCCAGAACTTCAGCTCGTGGCCCTCGCGGATGCCGCCGGCGAGGTCGATGAGCTCGCGCAGCGTGATGCCGAGCGGCGCTTCGTACTGCCCCGGCCGGGTGACGTGGCCGGAGAGGGAGAAGATGCCGTAGCCCTTGGACTTCTCGGTGCCCATCGAGGCGAACCAGCCGTGGCCGTTCTGGATGATGCTGGGCACCGACGCGATCGACTCGACGTTGTTGATGACCGTCGGGCTGGCGTAGAGGCCCGCGACCGCGGGGAACGGCGGCCGCAGCCGCGGCTGGCCGCGACGCCCCTCGAGGGAGTCGAGCAGCGCGGTCTCCTCGCCGCAGATGTAGGCGCCGGCGCCGGCGTGGACGACCAGGTCGAGGTCGTAGCCGGAGCCGTGGATGTTCTTGCCGAGGTGGCCCGCGAGGTAGGCCTCCTGCACCGCCCGCTGAAGCCGGCGGATCACGTGGAGGATCTCGCCGCGCACGTAGATGAAGGCGTGGTTGGCCCGGATGGCGTAGGAGCTGATGATCACGCCCTCGATGAGGGTGTGCGGGCTCGCCATCATGAGCGGGGTGTCCTTGCAGGTGCCCGGCTCGGACTCGTCGGCGTTGACGACGAGGTACTTGGGGTTGGGGTTCTCCTGCGGGATGAAGCCCCACTTCATGCCCGTCGGGAAGCCCGCGCCGCCGCGGCCCCGCAGGCCCGACTCCTTGACCTCCTCGATGACCGCGTCCTGCGGCATCCCGAGGGCCTTGCGCAGCGCGGAGTAGCCACCGCGCTCCTCGTACGACGCCAGGGTCCAGCTGCGCTCGGCGTCCCAGTTGTCCGTGAGGACGGGGGTCAGGGTGTCGGTCACTTGCCCTCCTCCTGCTCGGTCTCGGACTCCGCACGCGCGGTGTCGGCCTGGTCGACCGCCTCCTCCTTGGAGTCGGCGGTGCGGCCGTCGCCGGCGTCGCGGCCGGCGTCGGGAGCGGTCCAGCCACGCTCCCGCGCGATCTCGAGGCCGACCAGGCTGGCGGGCCCGGCGGCCGGGCCCTCGTCGGCGAGGTCGTCGGGGAAGCCGGCGAGCACGCGCTCGGCCTCGCGCCAGGTGCAGATCCGCGGGCCGCGGGTGGAGTGGACCTCGCGGCCCTCCCGGAGGTCGTCGACGAGCGCGACGGCCGACTCCGGGGTCATGTTGTCCATGAACTCCCAGTTGACCATCATCACCGGGGCGTAGTCGCAGGCCGCGTTGCACTCGACGTGCTCGAGCGACACCTTGCCGTCAGCAGTCGTCTCGTCGTTGCCGATGTCGAGGTGTTCCTTGAGCCGCTCGAGGATCAGGTCGCCGCCCATGACCGCGCAGAGCGTGTTGGTGCAGACGCCGACGTGGTAGTCGCCGACCGGACGGCGCTTGTACATCGTGTAGAACGTCGCGACGCCGCTGACCTCGGCGGCGGTGATCCCGAGGACGTCGGCGCAGGCCTCGATCCCCTCGGGCGTGACCCTGCCCTGCACGGACTGCACGAGGTGCAGCATCGGCAGCAGGCCCGAGCGCTTCTGCGGGTAGCGCGCGGCGATCTGCTCGAGCTCGGCCCAGGTCTTCTCGTCGATGCCCTGCCGGGCCCGACCCATGTCGGCGGTGGTCACCGGTCGACGCCTCCCATCACGGGGTCGATGCTGGCGATGGCGACGATGACGTCGGCGACCATGCCGCCCTCGGACATCACGCTCGTCGCCTGCAGGTTGGTGAACGACGGGTCGCGGAAGTGCGCCCGGAACGGACGGGTGCCGCCGTCGGAGACGACGTGGGCGCCCAGCTCGCCGCGCGGCGACTCGACCGGCACGTAGGCCTGGCCGACCGGCACCCGGAAGCCCTCGGTCACCAGCTTGAAGTGGTGGATCAGCGCCTCCATCGACTCGCCCATGATGTGGCGGATGTGGTCGAGGCTGTTGCCCATGCCGTCGCTGCCGATCGCGAGCTGCGAGGGCCAGGCGATCTTCTTGTCGCCGACCATGACGGGCGCGCCCTCGAGGCCGGCGAGCCGGTCGGCGCACTGCTCGACGATCTTCAGCGACTCGTGCATCTCGTTGAGCCGCACCCGGAACCGCCCGTAGGAATCGGCGGTGTCCCAGGTCTGGACCTCGAAGTCGTACTCCTCGTAGCCGCAGTACGGCTGCGACTTGCGCAGGTCCCACGGGTAGCCGGTGCTGCGGAGCACCGGGCCGGTGAGGCCGAGCGCCATGCAGCCGGCGAGGTCGAGGTGGCCGACGCCCTCGAGGCGGGCCTTGAAGATCGGGTTGGCGTTGCACAGGGCGGCGTACTCGGGCAGCCGCTTCTTCATCAGCGCGATGAAGTCGCGGATCTCGTCGAGCGCGCCCGGCGGCAGGTCCTGCGCGACACCGCCGGGGCGGATGAACGCGTGGTTCATCCGCAGGCCGGTGATCAGCTCGAACAGGTCGAGGACCAGCTCGCGCTCGCGGAAGCCGATGGTCATCACGGTCAGCGCGCCGATCTCCATGCCGCCGGTCGCGATCGCGACGAGGTGGGAGGAGAGGCGGTTGAGCTCCATGAGGAGCACCCGCATGACCTGGGCCTTCTCCGGGATGTCGTCCTCGATGTCGAGAAGCCGCTCGACGCCGAGGGCGTAGGTGGCCTCGTTGTAGAACGGGCTGAGGTAGTCCATCCGGGTGCAGAACGTGGTGCCCTGCACCCAGGTGCGGTACTCCATGTTCTTCTCGATGCCGGTGTGGAGGTAGCCGATGCCGCAGCGGGCCTCGGTGACCGTCTCGCCCTCGAGCTCGAGGATCAGCCGGAGCACGCCGTGGGTGGACGGGTGCTGCGGGCCCATGTTGACGACGACCCGCTCCTCGGCCGCCTCGCCGAGGCCCTCGGTGATCGAGTCCCAGTCCTGGCCGGTGACGGTGAAGACCCGGCCGGCGCTGGTCTCGGCGGAGCCGGCGTAGACGTCCTGCTGGGTCCCCTGCTGGGTGCCGTGGTCGGTGGTGCTCATCAGCTGTACGACCTCCGCTGGTCCGGCGGCGGGACGGTGCCGCCCTTGTACTCGACGGGGATGCCGCCCAGCGGGTAGTCCTTGCGCTGGGGGTGGCCCGGCCAGTCGTCGGGCATGAGGATGCGGGTGAGCGCGGGGTGGCCGTCGAAGACGATCCCGAACATGTCGTAGGTCTCGCGCTCGTGCCAGTCGTTGGTCGGGTAGACCGCGACGATGCTGGGGATGTGGGGGTCGCTGTCGGGGCAGGAGACCTCGAGCCGGATCCGGCGGTTGTGGGTCATCGACAGCAGGTGGTAGACGGCGTGCAGCTCGTGGCCGGTGTCGTCGGGGTAGTGCACCCCGCTGACGCCGGCGCAGAACTCGAAGCGGAGCGCGGCGTCGTCGCGCAGGGTCCGGGCCACGGTCTCGAGGTGCTCGCGGCGGACGTGGAAGGTGATCTCGCCGCGGTGGATGACGACCTTCTCGATCGCTCCGAGGAGGTCGTGCTCGCCGAGCCGCTGCTCGAGGGCGTCGGCGACGTCGTCGAACCAGCCGCCGAACGGGCGCTCGGCGGCGCCGGGGCGGACGATCGGCGCGACCATGCCGCCGTACCCACTGGTGTCGCCGGTGCCGGAGGCGCCGAACATGCCGCGGCGGACGCCGACGGCCTCCTCGGTGCGGGCACCCTCGGGGAGGACCTCGGAGCCGGGCTCGTTCCCGGGCTCGGTGGCGCCGGTGGTCTTCTGGTCGTCGGTCATCGCAGCATGCCTCGCATCTCGGAGGTCGGCAGCGCGTTGAGGCGCTCGGTCTCGAGCTCCTCGATCTGCTTGGCACGGTTGCTGCCGAGCTTGCCGTGCTGCACCTGGTCGTGGAGCTTGAGGATGGCGTCGATGAGCATCTCGGGGCGCGGCGGGCAGCCGGGGAGGTACATGTCGACGGGGACGACGTGGTCGACGCCCTGGACGACCGCGTAGTTGTTGAACATGCCGCCGGAGCTGGCGCACACGCCCATGGCGAGCACCCACTTGGGCTCGGCCATCTGGTCGTAGATCTGCCGGAGCACCGGCGCCATCTTCTGGCTGACCCGGCCGGCGACGATCATCAGGTCGGCCTGGCGGGGGCTGGCCCGGAAGACCTCCATGCCGAAGCGGGCGAGGTCGTACTTCGGGCCGCCGGTCGTCATCATCTCGATGGCGCAGCAGGCGAGACCGAACGTCGCGGGCCAGAAGCTGGCCTTGCGCATGTAGCCGGCCACGCCCTCGACGGTGGTGAGGAGGACGCCGCTCGGGAGCTTCTCTTCGATACCCATGGATCAGTCCCTCGGTCAGTCCCAGTCGAGCCCACCGCGCCGCCACTCGTAGGCGTAGGCGATGGTGATGTTGAAGAGGAAGAGGACGACGGCGACCAGGCCGAACCAGTGGAGCTGGTCGAAGTGGACCGCCCACGGGACGAGGAACATGATCTCGACGTCGAAGATGATGAAGGTCATCGCGACCGTGTAGTACTTCACGGGGAAGCGCCCGCCGCCGAGCGCCTGCGGCGTGGGCTCGATGCCGCACTCGTAGGAGTCCAGCTTGGCCCGGTTGTAGCGCTTGGGGCCCACGGCGGCACTCATGATCACGGAGAAGACCGCGAACCCCGCCGCGAGAAGGGCCAACACCGCGACCGGTGCGTAGAGCTCCATCCCTGTGTCCCTTCGTCTCGCTGCGCGCCCGTCACGCCGTGACCCCGTCGGGGCCGCGGAACCCGCGCCATGGCGGGCCTTGTGACCTTGTGAAGGACTTCACTAAGTGGCGCGGGACACAGTCTAGGGGTCGGTGTGAGCCAGCGCACCCCGGGGGTGGGTGGGTCCGGACGCGACCCGAAACCCCCACTGACCTGCAGATTTAGGGCAGCCGGAGGTTGCGTAATTGGGTCGCGTGCGCCTCAGGCGAAGGCGCGGTGGAGCGCGACGATGCCGCCGGACAGGTTGCGCCACTCGGGGGCGCGCCAGCCGGCCTCCGCCATCATCGCGGCGAGCCCGGCCTGGTCGGGCCAGGCGCGGATCGACTCGGCTAGGTAGACATAGGCGTCCGGGGCGGAGGAGACGGTGCGCGAGATCGCGGGCAGCGCCTTCATGAGGTACTCGAGGTAGACGGTCCGGAACGCCGGGTTGGTCGGGTGGCTGAACTCGCACACCACGATCCGGCCGCCCTGCCGGGTGACCCGGCGCATCTCCCGCAGCCCGGCGGCCGGGTCGACGATGTTGCGCAGCCCGAACGAGATCGTCACCGCGTCGAAGGTGCCGTCGGCGAAGGGCAGCCGGGTGCCGTCGCCCGCCGTGAACGGCAGGTGCGGCCGGGCCTGCTTGCCGACCTGCAGCATGCCGAGGGAGAAGTCGCACGGGACGACCGTGGCGCCGCGCTCGAGGAACGGCTCGCTGGAGGTGCCGGTGCCGGCCGCCAGGTCGAGCACCCGCTCGCCCGGCAGCGGGTCGACCGCTGCGAGCACCTCGCGGCGCCACCGCCGGTCCTGCCCCAGCGACAGCACGTCGTTGGTGACGTCGTACCGCCTCGCCACCGCGTCGAACATGCGGCGGACGTCGGCGGGCTGCTTGTCGAGCTGTGCACGGACCACGCGGGAAGCGTAGTGGGGGCGTGTCTGGGGGTGGTCGGTGCGGGTTGGGCCGGGCCCCGGGTCGCGATCCCCGGATATCCGGGGATTCGTGGTGCCCGCGTGCGCAAGCGCAGGTTCGAAGGGGCCAGGGACCTGCGGTTGCGCACAACTCAGCTGCCGGCGGCGGGCAGGGGGGTCAGCCCGCCTCGCGGTCGAGCCGCGCGAGGTCGCGCGCGTCGAGCCGGTGGTCGAGCAGGATCTCGTCGTGGAAGTGGTGCCAGCCCGGTGGGGGCTCGAGGGTCCAGTCGTCGGGCCGCAGCCACTCCGTGGCCAGCGCCCGTTCCCGGGTGGCGCGCATACGCGCGACCGCGCGCTCGCGGTCCTGCAGGTCACCGCCCACGAGCGTGAAGCACTCCAGCCCGTGCTCGCGGAACGCCTGCTCCCGCCCCAGGTCCCGGAACCGCCGGTCGTCCTGGCGGTGGTCGGCACCGTCGTACTCACCGACCACGCCCAGCCGCGGGTCGAGAAGGTCGGGTACGCCGAGCAGGAGGCCGCCGCGGGAGAAGACCGGCCGGTTGCACAGCGGCCGGCCGAACCCTGCGTCGACCTCCCAGACCAGTCGCATGTCGGTCTCCGGTCGCGAGCGGCTGTGCTCGGAGGCGAGCAGGAGCGCGCTGTCGACGACAGGCGATCCGTCCCAGCCGCGATGCGCTGCCAGGAATGCCGTCATGCGGGCGATGGAGGTGAGCTCGGCGTGAGCCGCCATGTCGCACGCGACCACGGCGTCGCGCAGCGGCAGGGCGCGCATCTCGTCGAAGAGGGCCCGCTCGGGGGTCGTGCACGAGATGCCGTGTCGGCGGGTCCGCTCGTCCTCGGCGAGCCGGTCGCGCCGCGGGGCACTCTCCACGCTGGGCCTGAGGTGGCGACCCGGATCCACCAGGGCGACCGGGCGTCGGGTGCGCCCGTCCCGCTCCAGCCCGTCGAAGAAGTCGCCGCCGAGGAGCAGCAGTGCCGCCCAGCCGGTCACCGCGCCGGCCGGGCCGAGCCTGGCCGCCTGCTCGGCGACGCGCTGCCGGGGGCTCGACGGGTCCACGTCCGCGGGGACGTAGAGACCGTGGGAGCTCTGGCGCCACCGGGGCCCGGCTGCCTGACCCCGTGTCGGGCCCTCCTTGCCGCGGGAGTCGATCCGGACCGGGTGGACCAGAGGGTGCGGTTCCATGGTCCGACCCTGCGTCGACTCGCGGCGCTGCGCCCGCCGTCCGGTTTCGGCTGTGGACCGACAACCCGGCGGAGGTGGGTTGGGGACCGCGCCTGGCCCGAGTTGTGCGCAGGTGCAGGTCCTGGAGCCCCTTCACCCTGCGGATGCGCACACGGACACCACGAATCCCCGGATAGCCGGGGATCGCGACGCCCCCCGGACGCCCCCAAGGTCACGGACCGGTCACGACCGTCGACAGGCGCAACCAAATGCTCGACCTTCGCGTCTTCGTCGTGACACTGGAAGAACCCACCCACCGGGAGACGCGATGAAGGCGCTGCGGATCGCCCTGACGACGCTGGTCGTGACCGCCCTGCTGTGCACGGCGGCGTACGGCGTCGGGCTCGCACTCGCCTACCAGGAGGAGCGCAGCGCAGCGGCAGCGCAGGACCCGGACTCCTCCCCCGGCGACCGAGCCGTCGACCGACCCGGCGCGGACCCCACCCCGACCGCCAGCCCGGAGCCCGAGCCGGAGCCCGACCCGGAGCCGTTCGAGCTCCGCCCGGGCGACCGCGGCAAGAAGGTGCGTGAGCTGCAGTCGCGGCTGTTCCAGCTCGCGTGGTTCCCCGAGCTCACCACCGGCCGGTACGACGCGGCGACCCGCGACGCGGTCGCCGGCTTCCAGGCCAAGCGCGGGTTCAGGGCGTCGGGCGTCACCGACGAGCGGACCTGGCGCCGGCTGGTGGCGATGACCCAGCGGCCGACCCGCGACCAGCTGCTCAACGTGCTCCACCCCGGGCCGCGGCTGCTCGGCGCCGGCGACACCGGTCCCGAGGTCCGCGACCTGCAGGCCCGCCTGAAGGCGATCGCCTGGATCAGCGGCGACGTCACCGGCACGTTCGACCCGACCACGGTGGCGGCCGTCCGCGGCTTCCAGGCCAAGCGGGAGATCCCGGTGACCGGCGAGGTCGACCAGCGCACCCTCGACCGGCTGCACGCCATGACGGTCGCGCCGACGTACGAGCAGATGCACAACATCGTGCCGAAGCCCGGCGGCCTCGACCCGCGCTGCACCACCGGCCGGGTGCTGTGCGTCGACAAGTCCACCAACAGCCTGCGCTGGGTCGTCGACGGCCGCGTGCTGCGGACCTTCGACGTCCGGTTCGGCTCCGACGAGATGCCGACGCGTGAGGGCGCGTTCAGCGTGTTCGCCAAGTCCCGCGACCACGTCTCGAGCCTCTACGACACCTCGATGCCCTTCGCGATGTTCTTCTCGGGCGGCCAGGCGGTGCACTACTCCCCCGACTTCGCGTCGGTCGGCTACAGCGGCGCCTCCCACGGGTGCGTCAACGTCCGCGACTACGCGGGCATCGCCGCGCTCTTCGACGAGGTCCGGATCGGGGACCGGGTGGTCGTCTACTGGTCCTGACCCGGGTCGACCCCGCGTCCGGGGGCGGTCTCCGGTCGCGGGGCGTTGGGACCGCGGGCGTAGGCTGGCGCCTCGTGACGACCAGCGCGACCCCGGCGGGACAGGCCAGTCCCCTCGTCGCGCGCACCGTCCCCCTCGACCTCGACGAGGCCGCGGCGCTGCTGGACCTGCTGCCCGACGACGAGCCGGTCAGCTGGCTGCGCCGGGGTGAGGGGCTGGTCGGCTGGGGCGTCGCCGCTCGCATCCGCACGTCCGGCCCCGGCCGGTTCGCCGACGCCGACGCGTGGTGGTCGCAGGCGACCGCGCACGCCGTGGTCCGCGACGAGGTCGCCGAGCCCGGCACCGGCCTGGTCTGCTTCGGCTCCTTCGCGTTCGCCGACGAGCCCGGCGACTCGGTGCTGACGGTGCCGCAGGTGGTCGTCGGCCGTCGCGGCCGCACCGCCTGGCTCACCACGATCGCGCGCGGCGGGCTCGCCATGCCCGACCGCCGGCAGGCGCTCAGCGTGGCGGAGCCGCCCACGCCGCCCGGCGAGGTGAGCTTCGCCGACGGCTCGCTCAACGGCGAGCAGTGGATGTCCGTGGTGGCGGACGCGGTGGCCCGGATCGGCCGCGGCGACCTCGAGAAGGTCGTCCTGGCGCGTGACCTCGTCGCCACCGCCGCAGGGCCGGTCGACGTCCGCTGGCCGCTGCGCCGGCTGGCCGAGGACTACCCCATGTGCTGGACGTTCCACGTCGACGGCATGTTCGGCGCCACCCCGGAGATGCTGGTCCGTCGCGAGCGCGGCCTGGTCACCTCCCGCGTGCTCGCCGGCACCATCCGGCGTACCGGTCACGACGAGCGCGACCTCGCCCTCGCGGCGGCGCTCGCCCGCTCCTCCAAGGACCTCGAGGAGCACGAGTACGCCGTCCGCTCGGTCGCCGACGCGCTCGAGCCGCACTGCTCGTCGATGAACGTGCCCGAGGCGCCGTTCGTGCTGCACCTGCCGAACGTGATGCACCTGGCGACGGACGTGGCCGGCGTGGTCCACGACGCCGGCGAGGTGTCGTCGCTGCAGCTGGCCGAGGCGCTCCACCCGTCGGCCGCCGTCGGCGGCACCCCGACGCCGGTCGCGACCGCGCTCATCACGGAGATCGAGCAGCTCGACCGCGGCCGTTACGCCGGCCCGGTCGGCTGGATGGACGCCGCCGGCGACGGCGAGTGGGGCCTGGCGCTGCGGTCGGCCCACGTCGAGGGCAGCTCGGTGCGGCTCTACGCCGGCTGCGGCATCGTCGGCGACTCCGACCCGGAGGCTGAGCTGGCCGAGTCGCAGGCGAAGTTCGTGCCGGTGCGCGACGCCCTCGGCGGCTCCTGAGCCCCGCGGACCGCGCCACCAGGGGCGCTCAGAGGTCGGCGCCGTCGGGGATCCGGGCGTAGGCCAGTCCCTCCTTCGGCAGGAACGTGTTCATGTGCCCGTCGACGATCCCGAGCCCCGCCTCGGAGTAGACCCGGTCGTGGATGGCGAGGTTGCGGGACGCCCGCACCTCCCGGGCGAAGTCGATGGCCTCGGCCGCGCGCATCCACGGCGCGCACACCGGCACGCACAGCACGTCGACGGCCTCGCCGGGCGGCGTCAGCGCGTCCCCCGGGTGGTAGACCCGCTGCTCGCCGGCGGTCACGACGTACCCGCTGTTGTGGAAGCGCCGGAGCTCGGGGTGGATCACCGCGTGAAGCTCGCCGACCACCCGCACCGGCATCCCCGCGACCAGCTCCTCGCCGGGCGCGACCACGGTGACCCGCTCGGCCACGTCGGGGGCGTCCTCGCGGATCCGGGCGGCGACGTCGGCGATGGTGAGCACCGGGGCGTCGGTGGCGCGCAGGTGGTCCGGCAGGTAGTGGTCGGGGTGCTCGTGGGTGATCAGCACCGCGTCCGCGCCGTCGACGGCCTCCCGCTCCGTGAAGACACCGGGGTCGATCACAACGGCGACCCCGTCGTGCTCGATGCGGACGCACGCGTGGCCGAACTTCGTGATGCGCATGTTCCCACCGTAGAGCGGTTTCCGGCTCCGCGGCAGCGTCGCGCAGGCAGGCTCCCGACCTCGGCGGGGACGGCGCCGCTTGGTACCCTGACGCCGCCCGCGACCGGCCCGACCGCCGGCCTGGCGCACCACGTCTCGGAGGAAGCACCATGGCCCGCGTCTCGCCACCGTCGGCCTCGTCCCGGTCCGCCGCCCAGGCCCGTCTGCGGGCCCTCGCCGCACCGGCCGGGTCCCTCGGCCGCCTCGGCGACCTCGCCGTCTGGCTCTCGTCGGTCCAGGGCCAGGTCCCGCCCCGCCACCTCGGCAACGTCCGGCTGGTCGTCTTCGCCGGCGACCACGGCGTCGCCCGCCACGGCGTCTCCGCGTACCCGCCCGCGCTGACCGCGGCGATGGTGCGCACCATGGTCCAGGGCCGGGCGGCGGTGAACGCGCTGGCGGCCGAGAACGGCGTCCGGCTCCGCGTGCTGGACCTCGGCGTCGACGCCGACCTCGACGACCTGCCCCTCGCCGTACGCCGGTTCAAGGTGCGTCGCGGCACCCGGCCGATCCACCTCGAGGACGCGATGACGCCGATGGAGACCCGCAAGGCGCTCGCCGCGGGCTCGGCGGCCGCCCTCGACGAGATCGCCGGGGGCGCACAGCTGCTGCTGACCGGCGACCTCGGGGTCGGCAACAGCACGCCCGCCGCGGCGCTGGTCGGCGCCCTGCTGGGGCTCCCCGGCTACGAGGTGGCCAGCCGCGGCACCGGCGCCGACGAGGTCGCGGCGGCCCGGCGGACGAAGATCATCGACCGGGCGCTGGTCCGGGCGGGCGGCCGCGCCCACGACCCGGTCGACGCGCTGGCCGCGCTCGGCGGCCCCGATCTCGCGGCCACGACCGGCTTCCTCGCCACCGCGGCGGAGGCCGGCGTCCCGGTGCTGCTCGACGGGCTGGTCTCCGTGGCGTGCGCGATGCTCGCCGACCGGATGCGGCCGGGCGCGGCCGCCTGGTTCGTCGCCGGCCACCGCTCCACCGAGCCCGCCCAGTCGTTCGCACTGGCCCGGCTGGGGCTGGAGCCCGTGCTCGACCTCGACCTGCGCGTCGGGGACGGCAGCGGCGCGGTCGCGGCCGTCCCGATGCTGCGCAGCGCCGGCCGGCTGCTGCGCGACGTCGCGCTGCTCTCCGAGCTCGCCACCGGCTGACTCCCACTGATATCCGGGTGCGGCCGGACCGGCCGCTCGAACACAATCACGGAATGCTCGACGCCGCACTCTCCGGACTCGTCACGGGGTGGGCGATCGCCGTGCCGATCGGCGCAGTCGGCGTGCTGCTGGTCTCGGTGACGGCCCGCACCTCCTGGCGCGTCGGGGCCTCGGCGGCACTCGGCATCGCCACGGTCGACGGGGCCTACGCCACCGTCGCGGTGCTCGGTGGTGCCGCGGCCGCCGCACTGCTGGCGCCGGTCGCCGAGCCGCTGCGGCTCGTCTCGGCGGCGGTGCTGCTGGTGATCGCCGCGCTCACCGCCTGGCACGCGGTGGCCCGCGCCCAGCGTGGTCCGGCTCCGGGCCGCACGCCGACGCTGGGCCCCGGTCGCGCCTACGGGCTGTTCCTCGGGCTCACCGCGGTGAACCCGACCACGGTCGTCTACTTCGCCGCGATCGTGCTCGCCAACCGCGCCCTCGTCGCGGGGCCGGCCGAGGCGACCGTCTTCGTCGTGGCGGCGTTCGCCGCCTCCGCCTCCTGGCAGCTCGCCCTGGCCGGCGGCGGGGCCGGCCTCGGCCGGGCGCTGACCACCCCGCGCGGCCGACTCGCCACCGGGCTCGTCTCCGCGGCCGTCATCGCCGGGCTCGCCGTCCACACGGTGCTGCGGTGACCGCGGCCGACCGGCCGGACGATCGCGGGGCAGCCGTCCTCCGCGGGGCCACCACCGACGACGCGGAGCGGCTGACCGACCTCCACCTCGACTGCTGGGACGACGCGTACGCCGGGCTGGTGCCCGCCGACCTGCTCGCGCAGCGGCGGGTCGACCGCGCGGCGCGGGTCGAGCAGTGGCGGGCGATCCTGGCGAGCGGCCGCAGCCCCCTGGTCGCGGAGGCGCCGGACGGGCGGGGTGGGATGCGGCTGGTGGGCTTCGCGAGCAGCGGCCCGGCCCGGGACGAGGACGCCCCCGCCCCCGAGGAGCTCTACGCGCTCTACGTGCGGGCCGCCTGGTGGGGGCGCGGTGTCGGCCACGCGCTGCTGACGGCCGCGCTCGGCGACCGGGCGGCGTACCTCTGGGTGCTGGCGGGCAACGAGCGGGCGGTCGCGTTCTACGAGCGCCAGGGGTTCCGCGCGGACGGCGCCACCGTGGAGGGGCCGGAGGGCCGGGACGTTCGGATGCGTCGCGGCGGCTGACGCCCGACTGGACCACGCCGCAATCCGATTGCCGCGAATAGCACGACCGTTCTATTCTTGGTGCATGACCAAGGGCGACGACACCCGGCGGGCGATCCTCGACGAGGCGCTCGACCTGGCGTCGCGCGTCGGGTTCGACGGCCTGACGATCGGCGTCCTCGCCGAGCAGACCGGGATGAGCAAGAGCGGGCTCTTCGCCCACTTCCGCTCCAAGGAGCAGCTCCAGCTCCAGACGCTCGCGCACGGCCGCCAGCGGTTCATCGACACCACGGTCCGGCCGGCGCTCGAGGTTCCCCGCGGCGAGAAGCGGCTGCGCGAGCTCTTCGACCGGTGGCTCGTGTGGGAGACCGAGGTCGTCCCCGGCGGCTGCATCTTCATCGCCGGCTCCGTGGAGTTCGACGACCAGCCAGGCCCGATGCGCGACGCGCTCGCACGCGACCAGGACGACTGGGTCGACTCGATCGCGATCATGGCGGGGGCCGCGGTGAGCGCCGGCGACTTCCGCGCCGACCTCGACGTGCAGCAGTTCGCGTTCGACTTCCAGGCGATCACCCTCGCCTACAACCACTTCGCCCGGCTGCTGCGCGACGAGCGCGCCGCCGACCGGGCGCGCGTCTCCTTCGAGGCGCTCCTCGACCGCGCTCGGGCGCACTGACCGCTCCCCGCTCCACCGAGAACCCCCGAAAGGCACCACCACCATGACCGCTCCCTCCACTCAGAAAAGCACGATCGTTCGTGCCCGCCGCGCGCTGCAGCGCGCGTCACTGCGAGCCCTCGACGTCGCCGCCCCCGGCCGCGCGGCACGGTCGCTGCGGGACCTGTGGTTCCGCGTGCCGCCGGTCGAGCCGGCGGCGGCGCTGCCCACCGGTGGCGAGTCCTTCGCCGTCGAGGTGCGGGGCGCCACGGTGCGCGGCACCGTCTTCACGCCCCGCGGCGCAGACGAGGGCGAGGCCGACGCGCCGGTCGTCTACCTCGTCCACGGCTGGGGCGGCCGCGGCAGCCAGCTCTCCTCGTTCGTCGAGCCGCTGGTCGCCACCGGGCACCGGGTCGTGCTGTACGACGCCCTCTCCCACGGCGACTCCGACCCCGGACAGTACGGCCGCCGGCTCACCCACGGCGTCGAGATCGGGCACGCCCTCGACGCGGTGTTCGCCCGGTTCGGCCCGGCGGAGGCCGTGGTCGCGCACTCGATGGGCGCGATCGCGACCTACCTGGCGCTCCGGTTCGGCTGGCTCGGCAGCGGGCGGCTGGTGCTCGTCGCGCCGATGGTCGAGACCGTCCCGCTGCTGGACATGTTCCAGCAGGCGGTGGGCTTCGGCGCCCGCACCCGGCGCGCGTTCGACCGGGAGGTCGAGCGCTTCGTGGGCGTTCCCCTCGAGGAGTTCGACGCCGTCGTCCAGGCTCGCCACACCGACCCGCTGCCGACGCTCGTCGTCGCCGACCCGGGCGACCGGCAGGCGCCGTACGCCGCGGTCGAGCGGCTCGCAGCCGCCCTGCCGGACGCCCGGCTGGTCACGACCGAGGGTCTCGGCCACCGCCGGATCCTGCGCGACCCGGCGGTGGTGGCCGAGGTGGTCGGCTTCGTCGTCGGCGCGCGGGACGAAGCGGTCGCCTGACCTTCGCCGGGGCCGGCCTCAGGGACGCAGCGACCGGATCCGCTGGTCGAGGTCGCGGCGGTTGTCGCGCCTCACCGCGACCTCGACCACCTCCAGGCCGCCGTTCGGCGAGCCGAGCGCGTGCTCGAGCTCGACCAGCGACTCCACCCGCCAGTGGGGCGTCCGGGTCGCCGCGCACAGGCTCGCGACGTCGACGCCGTGCGGCGTGCCGAAGAGCCGGTCGAAGCGATCGGCGAACGGCGCGTCCCCCTGCTCGAGCATCGCGAAGATCGACCCACCGTCGTCGTTGACGACCACGATGGTCAGGTCGGGGCGCGGCTCGTCGGGGCCGAGCACGAGGCCGTTGCTGTCGTGCAGGAACGTCACGTCGCCGAGCAGCGCGATGCTGCGGCTGCTCCGGGGGCGCCCGAGCGCGGCGCCGATCGCGGACGAGACGACGCCGTCGATGCCGGAGAGGCCGCGGTTGGCCACCACCTTGCGCCGGTCGCCGACGGCGTAGCGGGCGACCATCAGGTCGAGGTCGCGGATCGGGCTGGAGGCGCCGACGTACAACAGCCCGCCGGGAGGTACGGCGCGGCTCACGACGCCGGCGACGCCGTGCGGCGTGGTGCCCTCGCGGGCGAGCAGCGCGTCGAGCTGGCGGGCCAGCGAGGCGTCGGCAGTGCGCCACTCCTCCATCCAGCCGCTGGTGTCGTCAGCGTCGACCGTGGCCCGTTCGAAGGTCGCGTCGACCCGGAACGGGCGGTCGGCCCACACCCCGGGCGCGGGTCCGGCGAGCACCTCGACACTGTCGCGGCCGAGCAGTCGGGTGACTGGACGCGACAGTGTCGGGTGGCCCATCACCACCACCCGCTCGATGCGGCGGCCGAGGTCGCCGTCGAGGAGCAGCCGGTAGCAGCGCAGCGCGTGGCCGCCGGTGCGGGAGCCGCTGGTGGGCTCGGCCAGCAGCGGCCAGTTGCCGTGCTCGGCGAGGATCCGCGCCGGCGGGCCGGCGTCGTCGCCGGCGACGACCACGGTCCGGGGCGCGTCCGCGCCACCTCGCAGGGCCAGCTCCGCCACCTCGGCGGGCCAGCCCTGCCCGCTCGCGGGGGCGGGGGGCTCCGTCGGGCGCTCGACGTCGGGGGTCCAGCGGCCCTCGGGGACGAGCGGCTCGTCGAGCCTGACGTTGAGGTGGACCGGGCCGGGACCGTCGGCGACCGCGATCCCGCCGGCGTCGTGCGCGACGTCGGTGGTGGTGACCAGCGGCCCGAAGATCCCGACCTGGTCGGTGGTCTGGTTGGCGCCGGTGCCGCGCAGCCGCGCGGGCCGGTCGGCGGTCAGGACGACCAGCGGCACCCCGGCGTGGGCCGCCTCGAGAACGGCCGGGTGGAGGTTCGCGACGGCGGTGCCGGACGTGCAGACGACCGCCGCGCGGGCGCCGACCTTGGTCAGCCCGAGCGCGAGGAAGCCCGCCGAGCGCTCGTCGACCCGGGTGTGCAGCCGCAGCAGCCCGGCCTGCGCCGCGTCGTACGCCGCGAAGGCGAGCGGGGCGTTGCGCGACCCCGGGGCCAGCACCACCTCGGTGACGCCGGCACGGACCGCCGCCTCGACGACGCGGCGCGCGAGCTCGGTCGACGGGTTGGTCACGACCGGTGATCCTGCCGCAGCGCCCGCACCTCGGCCAGCCGGGCCTCCCACGCGGCCACCCGGTCGGGCGGAGCGGCGAGCCTGGCCAGGGCGTCCTCGTCGACGGCCGGGCCGCCGACCGGGCCGACCGGTAGCGCACCGTCGACGGGCAGCAACGATGCGCGGGCGACGTCGTCGGTGAGCAGCTGGACGGTCGCCAACCCGCACGCGTACGGCAGCTCGGGCAGCGCGGCCGCCAGCGCGACACCGGCGGCGATGCCGACGGAGGTCTCGAGGGCCGACGACACGACCACGGGAAGCCCGATGTCCTCGGCGATCTGCAGGCAGGCCCGCACCCCGCCCAGCGGCTGCACCTTCAGCACTGCCACGTCGGCGGCCTCGAGGTCGCGCACCCGGTAGGGGTCGGCCGCCCGCCGGATCGACTCGTCGGCCGCGACCGGCACGTCGACCGCCCGGCGCACCGCGGCGAGCTCCTCGACCGTGGCGCAGGGCTGCTCGACGTACTCCAGCCCGCCGGCCGCGCGGTCGAGCGCGCGCACCGCCGCGACCGCCTCGTCGACGTCCCAGCCGCCGTTGGCGTCGACCCGGACCCGGCCGGCCGGGCCGAGGGCGTCGCGCACCGCCTCAAGGCGGGCGACGTCGTCGCCGAGCGCCTGACCGGGCTCAGCCACCTTGACCTTGGCGGTGGTGCAGCCGCCGGCGGCGACGATGGCGTGGGCCCGCTCCGGCCCGACGGCCGGCACGGTCACGTTGACCGGCACCCGCTCACGGATCGGCGCCGGCCAGTCGCCGGTCGCGGCCTCCTCGGCGCAGCGCAGCCAGGGCTCGGCGACCTCGGGCGGGTACTCCAGGAAGGGGCTCCACTCCCCCCAGCCCGGCTCGCCCGAGGGGAGGGTCCGGCGCAGCAGAACGCCCTCGCGGACCGTGATGCCGCGGAAACGCGTCCGCATCCGGACCGAGAACACCCGCACGTCGGGCCCGGTCACCGGTCGCCCCCTCGCCGTTCGTCCCCGCGGCCGCCCCGCAGCGCGACCCGGTCGACCTTGCCGTTCGGCAGCAGCGGCAGCGCGTCGATCACGACCACCTCCCGCGGCGCCCACGACCGCGGATGCCGCTCCGCCACCCAGTCGCGGACGTCGGCCAGCGACAGCTCGCCGACGACGTAGGCCACCACGCGGTGGCCCCACTCCTCGTCCGGGACCCCGACGACCTCCGCCTCGCGCACCGCCGGGTGCTCGCGCAGCCGCGCCGCGACCGCGGGCGTCGGCACGTTGACGCCACCGCTGACCACCACGTCGTCGAGGCGCCCCAGCACGTGCAGCCGGCCGTCCTCGTCGAGCCGCCCCGCGTCGGAGGTCAGGAACCAGCCGTCGACCAGCACCTCGGCGGTCAGCGCAGGGTCGCCGTCGTACCCGTCGAACAGGGTGGGTCCGCCGATGCGGATCCGGCCGTCGGTCCCGATCGCCAGCGCCACGCCGTCGAGCGGGAGGCCGTCGTAGACGCAGCCGCCGGCGGTCTCGGCCGAGCCGTACGTCGCCACTACCCGTACGCCGGCCCCCTCGGCCCGCGCCCGCAGGGCCGGGTCGATCGGCCCGCCGCCCAGCAGGACGGTGTGCAGTGAGGCCAGTGCAGTCGTCTCCGCCGGGTCCTCGAGCAGCCGGTGGAGCTGGGTCGGCACCAGGCTGACCAGCTCGGCCCCGGCGTCCACCGCCGCCGCGACGTTGCCCTGCTCCTCGAGCAGCAGCGGCGGCGCCCCCGCGACCAGCGAGCGGCAGACCACCTGCACCCCCGCGACGTACGACGCCGGGAGCGCGAGCAGCCACCGGCCGGACGTGCCCAGCCGCCGCGCGCTCGCCTCGACCGAGGCCAGCACGGCGCGACGCGACAGCACCACCCGCTTGGGGCGGCCGGTCGAGCCCGAGGTCTCGACCATCAGCGGCGCCGGCTCGCCGGGGGCGTCGAGCCACGCCGACAGCGCGGTCACGACGTCCGGCGCCGCGCCGTCGACCCGCAGGAAGCTCACGCGAGGAAGGCTAGCCACCGCGTCCCGACCACCCGCGGGCAACTCGGTCGCTGCCGCCGCGGGGGCTTTGCCAGAATCCTCCGGTGGCTACCCCCTCCCAGTGGCTGGCCGGCGCCCGGCCCCGCACCCTGCCCGCCGCCGTCGCCCCCGTCCTCGCCGGCACCGGCGTCGCGGCGTACGCCGACGGCCCTCCCGGCGCCGTGTGGTGGAAGGCGCTGCTCGCGCTCGTCGTCAGCCTGGCGCTGCAGGTCGGCGTCAACTACGCCAACGACTACTCCGATGGCATCCGCGGCACCGACGAGGTGCGGGTCGGCCCGCTGCGGCTCGTGGGCTCCGGGGTCGCCGCGCCGGCGGCGGTGAAGCGGGCGGCGTTCCTCGCGTTCGGCGTCGCCGCGGTCGCCGGGCTGGTGCTCGCGGCGACCACCGCGTGGTGGCTGGTCGCGGTCGGGCTGGTCTCGATCGTGGCCGCGTGGTTCTACACCGGCGGCAGCAAGCCCTACGGCTACCTCGGCCTCGGCGAGGTCATGGTCTTCCTGTTCTTCGGGGTGGTCGCCGTCGTCGGCACCGCCTACGTCCAGACCGAGACCTGGGAGCCCGGCGCCTGGTGGGCAGCGGTCGGCATCGGCGCCCTCGCCTGCGCGATCCTCGTCGCCAACAACCTGCGCGACATCCCCACCGACCGGGAGGTCGGCAAGCACACGCTCGCCGTGGTGCTCGGTGACAGCCGCACCCGCGCCTTCTACGGGCTGCTCGTCGGGGCAGCCGGCGTCGCCGTGGTCGGCCTTGCCGCCACCACCTCGTGGTGGGCGCTCCTCGGCCTTCTGTACGCCGGCCCGGCGGTCGCCGCCACCCGCGTGGTCTCGGGCGGCGCCGGGGGTCCGGCGCTGATCCCGGTGCTGCAGAAGACCGGCGTCGCCGAGCTGCTGCTCGGGCTCGGGGTCTTCGCCGGCCTGCTCGTCGCCGCCTCGTGACGGCCGCGCCCACGACCGTCCCCGACGTAGGCTGACGGCATGACGTTCGTGATCATCCTCGCGATCCTGGTCGCCGGGTTCGTGGCCTGGAAGATGCGGGTGCAGCTGCTGGCGAAGGTGCTCGGCCAGTCCGAGAGCCGGATCCGCCGCCAGCTCGGCGGCCGCGACTGACCCGGTCCCCGACCTGGATCGACTCAACCGATCGTTGGCTCAGGCGGTCGGCTCCACCCATGAGCCGTCGGCCGCGAACTTCTCCAGCGTCGCGGCGTACGGCGTGACGTCGATGCGCTGCGCGTCGAGCCACGCGTCGTCGTAGTAGGTGTGGGTGTAGCGCTCGCCGCCGTCGCACAGCAGCGTCACCACCGAGCCGGTCTCGCCGCGCGAGCGCATGCCGGCGACCAGCCGCAGCGCGCCCCACAGCGCCGTGCCCGTGGAGCCGCCCACCAGCCGGCCGGTGACCGCGCTGCACCACCGGGCAGCCGCGATCGAGGCGCCGTCGGGAACCGCGATCATGCAGTCGACCACCGACGGCAGGAACGACGGCTCCACGCGCGGGCGACCGATGCCCTCGATGCGGGACCCGGACGCGGTGGCCGTGGGGTCGTCGTCGGACCAGCCGGGGAAGAACGCGGAGTTCTCCGGGTCGACCACGCACAGCCGGGTGTCGAACCGGCGGTAGCGGATGAAGCGGCCGATCGTGGCGGAGGTGCCGCCGGTGCCGGCGCCGACCACGACCCACGCCGGAACCGGGTGCCGCTCCTGGGCGAGCTGGCTGAAGATCGACTCCGCGATGTTGTTGTTGCCGCGCCAGTCCGTGGCCCGCTCGGCGTAGGTGAACTGGTCCATGTAGTGGCCACCCAGCTCGGCCGCGAGCCGCCGCGACTCGTCGTAGATCGTCGTGGGGTCGTCGACGAGGTGGCAGCGGCCGCCCTGGAACTCGATCAGCTCGATCTTCTCCGGCGACGTCGAGCGCGGCATCACGGCGACGAAGGGCAGGCCGAGCAGCCGGGCGAAGTACGCCTCCGAGACGGCGGTGGACCCGGAGGAGGCCTCCACGATCGTGGTTCCCTCGCCGATCCAGCCGTTGCAGAGCGCGTAGAGGAAGAGCGACCGGGCGAGCCGGTGCTTCAGCGAGCCGGTCGGGTGGACCGACTCGTCCTTGAGGTAGAGGTCGATGCCCCACTCCGGCGGGAGCGGGAAGACGTGGAGGTGGGTGTCGGCCGAGCGGTTGGCGTCGGCCTCGACCTTGCGGACGGCCTCGTTGAGCCAGGCGCGCGCGGCGGCGTCGCTGTGGTCACCGACCCGGCAGCAGCCGTCCCCCATCAGTGGACCTCCCCGCACGTCGACATGTCAGTCGACGTCCTCCTTGGACTTCGCCTCGTCGTAGCGCTGGGCCATCCGTCGGGCGCGCTCGTCGACGCGACGCGCGAACGCCTCGCGCTGGCGGTTGAGCAGGAAGTAGGACCCCACCCCCGAGACCGCGAACGCGATGACCACGGCCCACAGCAGCGGCACCTCGCCCGCGATGAGCATCCAGACACCGACCACCACGACCAGGGAGGTCAGGAAGAGGCCGATGCGCATGGCGGTGTAGACGGCGAACTCCTTCACGACACCAGCGTAGACGGGGCGCCGACAGGGCCCGGTCGGCGGGGACACGTCGGCGGGGACCTCCGTCCCCCGGGCACGGGTCCCTGGTCACCGTTCGCCTGGCCGGCCAGCCTCTCCCCGCGCTGGGGCATGCCGGGTCACCAGCGGCCCTCTACCCTGAAGGTGTGCTGAAGGTCCTGTTCGTGATCGCGCTCATGGCCGCGGCGGTCTACCTGACCGTCCGTCTCGTCGAGCGCCGCGGAGTGCTCGGACCCGGGTCGCTGCAGGGTCGGCCCCAGTCGCGCCAGCGGCGTCAGCCGCGCCGCACCGTCGCCCCCGACGACGACCCCGAATTCCTGCGCGACCTCGACTGGGAGAACCGGCGCCGCCGCAAGAAGCAGCCGGAGCCGCCCGAGGACCCCGAGGGCGCTCCCCCCGCCTGACCTGCCAGCAGTTCACCGCCGCACGACGCCGAGCTGCCAGCAGTTCACCCCCGCGCGACGCCGAGCTGCCAGCAGTTCCCGCCGAACGGGCCCTCAGCGTGGCGAGACCTTGCCGCCCTCTGGACTCGTTGCCCACCTGTGCCGCGCCATGGCCAAAGCCACCGTCGCACCCGCGGCGAGGACCGCTCCGGCCAGTGCAGCGACGCCGTAGAGCCACGGCGGCGGGGGGATCACGACGACGGGCATGCAGGCTCGCAGACCGTCCTCGAGCGTGTGGCACGGCGACGGCTCGGGAGTGCTGAGCCAGACGGTCAGGGCTCCGAGGAGTGCCCCCAGGACCCCCATGACTGCTGCGGGCGCGAGGGCCCGACGGGTCGACATGCCGACACCATAGGTGCGTCGCGGCCGCGACGTCCCGCCGGAAGGCAACTGGTGGCAGCTCCCGGTGGTTCAGCGGGCAACTGGTGGCAGCTCGCGCTGGGCCCCGGAGACCTCGGAGACCTCGGAGACCTGGGAGACCTGGGAGACCTCGCCACCGGCGTAGGAGTGCTGGGAGCTGCTCGAGAAGAAGTTGATCCCGATGAAGTTGAACCACAGGGTGGCGAGGCCGACGAGCGCGAGGAGCGCGGCGTTGCGGCCCTTCCAGCCGGCGGTGGACCGGGCGTGGAGGTAGGCGGCGTACACGACCCAGGTGATGAACGCCCACACCTCCTTGGGGTCCCAGTTCCAGTACGACGACCACGCCTGGTGCGCCCAGATCGGGCCGGTGATGAGGACGGCGAAGGTCCACACCGGGAAGCCGAAGGCGTGCAGCCGGTAGGACACCCGGTCGAGGGTCGGCAGGTCGGGGACGCGGGCGAGGTACCCGGTCTCGCGCTGCTCGCGGCGGCCCTTGATGAGGAAGAGCACGGAGCAGATGCCGGCGAGCGTGAAGGCGCCGGTGGCGATGATCGCCGAGACCACGTGGATGACCAGCCACGGGCTGTAGAGCGCCTCCGTGAGCGGCGCGACCGGGTCGTAGAGCCAGATCACCGCCACCATGAGGGTCGCCAGCACGAACGCCACCACGATCGGCGCCATCCAGGCGAGCCGGTAGCGACGCAGCAGCAGCAGGTAGCCGGCGGCCACCACGAACGTGCCGCTCAGCGTGAACTCGTACATGTTGCCCCACGGAACCCGGTCCGGGTCGGCGGCGAGCCCGCGTGCTACCAGGGCGACGAGGTGGGCCAGCGCGGCCAGCACGGTGAGGATCAGGCCGAGCCGGCCGAACATCGCGGTCCGGCCCGTCGACACCGTCTCCTGTGCGGGCAGCTTGCGCAGCGACGCCCACTCGACGAGGTGGGAGAGCAGGGCGAGGAAGTACAGCACGCCGCACACGGCGACGAACTGGTTGCTGAGCATCTCCCAAGCCTGGTCCGTCATGTCGTTCCCTTCTCGACGGCCGCGCCGCGGCCGCCCTCCGCCGCGCGCAGCGCGGCCACGATCTCCTCCAGCTCGGCGGGCACGTCACCGCCGCCGGAACGGTCGAGGCCGGCGACCTCGACCAGCGTTCCTCCCGTGCCGGACCCGGGAGCCCCCTCGCCAGTGTGCCCGTCGGCGCCAACCGCGGCATCCACCCGGGGCCGGGCCCGCACCCACACCCGGCGCGGGCGGATGAACAGCGACCCCAGCAGTCCGACCAGCGCGAGCACGACGCCGGCCAGCGCGATGAACTTGCCGGGGGTACGGCTGATCTGCAGCTTGTTCCACCGCTCGACGCCGTCGAAGCTGACCGAGCCGAGCCCGTCGGGCAGCGTCACCTCCTGCCCGGGGGCGAGGTCGACGCGGAACATCGACCCGTCGGCCTTCTCCACGAGCTCGGTGCCCGACTTGTCGAGGCCGTAGACGGACTGTGCCGGGCCGTCGTCCATGCCGAGGTCGCCGGCGTACACGAGCATCGAGACCGCCGGATTGAGGTTGTCGCCGAACGCCGAGAACGGTCCGGTCTCCTGGGTGAACGCGAACGTCGGGTAGAACTCGCCCTCCAGCCCGATCTGCTGCGGCCGGGCGTCGGGAGCCTTCACGACGCCGAACGAGCGGAAGGTGCCGTCGGTGGGCAGGAACACGGTCGGCCCGCTGTAGGCGACGTCGCCGTTGCCGTCCCTGACCGTGATGACGGGCGCGTAGCCGTGCCCGATCAGGAAGATCTCGGTGTCGCCGATGGCGAGCGGGTGGTTGACCCGCAGGTCGTACTCCTGCTCCGGCGCGCCGGGCGCCTCGGTGTAGGTGAGGTGCGAGACGAACGAGCGCGCCTGGCCGCGCGCCGGCCCCTCCCGGAGCCACTCGATGTCGAAGTCCTCGATGTCGAAGGCGAACGGCTCCATCACGTCGGGCTGGAAGAGGCTGCCGGGCACGAAGTCGTCGTACTGGGTGAGGTTGTTGGCGAAGCCGTTGCCGACCACGAGGATCACGCCGCCGCGGTAGCCGAACAGGCTGCCCATCGCGAACCCGACGAGCACCACCAGCACCGACAGGTGGAACAGCAGGTTGCCGGCCTCGCGCAGGTAGCCGCGCTCGGCGGTGACCGCGCCGTCGTCGTCGACCGCCACCCGGTAGCGCCGGCGGCGCAGGACCTCCCGCGCCCGGTCGAGCACCTCCTCGGGCGTCGCGTCCGTGGTGTACGTCGCGTGGTCCGGCAGCCGGGTCAGGTGGCGGGGGGCGCGCGGCGGCCGGGCTCGCAGGGCCCGCCAGTAGACGAACGACCGCGGGATGATGCAGCCGACCAGCGACACCATCAGCAGGATGTAGATGGCCGAGAACCACGGGGAGTCGTAGACCGAGAACAGCCCGAGCTTCTCGTAGATCGGGGTGAGCTTCGGGTGCGCCTCCTGCCAGCGCGAGGTCTCCAGCGCGTCGACGTCCTGCTGCGGCACGACCGAGCCGGGGATGGCGGCCAGCGCGAGCAGGAGCAGCAGGATCAGCGCGGTACGCATCGACGTCAGCTGCCGCCACGACCAGCGCAGCAGCTCCCCGAAGGTCAGCTCGCCGGGGCGGCGCTCCTCGTCGCCCGGCGGCCGGGTGGTGGTCTCGACACTCACAGCGCGGTCTCCGTGGTGGTGACGAGGTTGACCTGCAGCCAGGTGACGGCCTGGTCCCACCAGCCGGTGACGAGGAGGACGCCGACGGCGACCAGCATCAGGCCGCCGGCGCGCATCACCCAGACCTGGTGGCGGCGCACCCACCCGAAGGCGCCGAGCGCGCGGCGGTAGGCGAGCCCGGCCAGCACGAACGGCACGCCGAGGCCGAGCGCGTAGACGGCCGAGAGCAGTGCTCCGCGGCCGGCCGTGGCCTCGTTGATGGAGAGCGTGGTGATCGCGGCCAGCGTCGGCCCGATGCACGGCGTCCAGCCGAGCCCGAAGAGGAAGCCGAGGGCCGGCGCCGCGGCGAGCCCCACGGAGGGGACCTTGTGGACCCGCCAGTCGCGCTGCAGCAGCGGCAGCACCCCGGCGAACGCCAGACCGAGCACGACCACCAGCAGGCCCAGCACCACGGTGAGCTCGCGGCGCCAGCTCACCAGCGTCGCCCCGAGCGCCCCGGACAGCGTGCCGAGCGCGACGAAGACGACCGTGAAGCCGAGCACGAACAAGACCGAGCCGAGCAGCATCCGGCCGCGCCGGGCGCGCTCGAGGTCGGCGCCGGACAGGCCTGTGGCGTAGGAGAGGTAGCCGGGCAGCAGCGGGATCACGCACGGCGAGAAGAACGAGACCAGCCCGGCGACGAGCGCCACCGGGACCGCGAGCAGCAGGGACCCGGAGGCCGCCTGCATCGAGAACCACTCAGCCATCTGCGGGCTCCCCCACGGCCCCGTCGGTCCCGTCGTTGAGTTTCCCCGTACCGCTCTTCGCGACGTCCTCGACCAGCGTCACCAGCGTGGTGGTCGAGGGCAGCTTGCCGATGATGCTGGCGGCCACCCGGCCCTCCTCGTCGAGGACCACGAAGCTCGGGATGGAGTTCGGGGTGAGGGTTCCGGCGAAGGCCAGCATCGCCTCGCCGTCGGGCGAGTAGTAGGACGGGTAGGGCACCTCGTAGCTGCGGACGAACGCCTTGGCCTGCTCCGGGGAGCCGTCGCGGATGTTGAGGCCCACGAACTCGGCGGTCCCCTCGAGCTGCTCGGCGGCCTCGACCACGTCGGGCGCCTCGGCCCGGCAGGGCGCGCACCACGAGCCCCACACGACCGCCACGACGGGCGTGCCGCGCAGCGACTCCAGCGACAGCCGGTCGCCGTCCAGCGTCTCCCCCTCGAGCTCGACCGGCTCCTCACGGTCGGCGACGGGCAGCTCGCGGACGGTGCCGTCGCCGGAGATGTAGCCCTTGTCGCCGGCGGCCTCCAACGACGAGCAGCCCGTCAGCAGCAGCAGACAGGCGAGCAGGAGGGTGGGGGCGGTGCGAGGGATCAGGGCCGGCGCTCCTCGGGCGCGCCGCCGGCCGAGAACGGGGCGGCCTTGTCGCGGCTGGGGATGAGGTCGCCCGCGGGCTCGGAGTAGGAGACCTTGACCAGCCGGTCGTCGTCGTAGTGGAACGAGGTGAGCGAGCACAGCGTGCACTGCCGCTTGCGCGGGTCGTGCAGGAAGGACCGCTTCTCGGCGGCCAGCCTGGTCGTCCAGATCGGCAGCTGGTGGGACACGATCACGGCCTCGCGGCCGCGGGCGGCGTCGCGGGCGTCCTCCATCGCCGCGCGCATCCGGGCGACGATGTCGTCGTACGGCTCGCCCCACGAGGGCTTGAAGGGGTTCCAGAGGTGGCGCCAGTTGAGGGGGTTGCGCAGCGCGCTCCGGCCGGGGCCGAACCGCTCGCCCTCGAAGACGTTGCTGGACTCGATGACCCGGTCGTCGGTGACGATGTCGAGCCCGCGCGCCTCGGCCAGCGGCCGGGCGGTCTCCTGGGCCCGCTCGAGCGGCGAGGACCGCAGGTGGACGATGTCGCGGTGCTTGACGGCGTCCGCGACCCGCTGCGCCATCCGGCAGCCGAGGTCGGAGAGGTGGAAGCCGTCGCGCCGCCCGTAGAGCACCCCGTCGGGGTTGTGGACCTCGCCGTGCCGCAGCAGGTGGACCACGGTGCTGTCGCTCATGCGTTCCCCTTCGAGGCCGCGCCCGCGGCCTGGGCGGCGGCGGGCAGCGCGTCGAGCACGGTCTGCACCGCGCGGTCGTCGTGGGCCGAGGACAGGAACCACGCCTCGTACGCCGAGGGCGGCAGGTAGACGCCGCGCTCGAGCATCGCGTGGAAGAACGCCGCGAAGGCGCCGAGGTCCTGGCGGTTGGCGTCGTCGAAGTCACGCACCGCGCCGTCGGCGAAGAACACCGAGAACATCGTGCCGGTGGCCTGCACGGTGTGCGGCACCCCGGCTGCGGTCAGCGCGGCGGTGGCGGCCTCCCGGATCGTCTCGGCGGCGGTGCCGATGTGCTCGTAGACGGCGTCATCGGCGAGCCGCAGAGTGGTGAGGCCGGCTGTCGTGGCGACCGGGTTCCCCGAGAGGGTGCCGGCCTGGTAGACGGGCCCCTCGGGCGCGAGGTGGGCCATCACGTCGGCGCGGCCGCCGAACGCCGCTGCCGGGAAGCCCCCGCCCATCACCTTGCCGAAGGTGGTCAGGTCGGGCGCCCAGCCCTCGACGGCACCGTCGAGGCCCCACTGGCCGAACCGCGTGGCGCGGAACCCGGTCATCACCTCGTCCGAGATGAACAGCGCGCCGTGGGCCCGGCAGGTCTCGGCGAGGAACCTGTTGAAGCCGGGCTCGGGGGCGATGACGCCCATGTTGCCCGGCGCCGCCTCGGTGATCAGGCAGGCGATGCGGTCGCCGTGCTCGGCGAAGACCTTCTCGACGGCCGCGCGGTCGTGGTACGGCAGCACCAGCGTGAGCTCGGTCGAGGAGGCGGGCACCCCGGGCGTGCCGGGCACCGCGAAGGTGGCCAGGCCGGAGCCGGCGGAGGCCAGCAGCGAGTCGACGTGGCCGTGGTAGCAGCCGGCGAACTTCACGACCACGTCGCGGCCGGTCCAGCCGCGGGCGAGCCGGATCGCCGACATCGTCGCCTCGGTGCCGGAGGAGACGAACCGCACGGCCTCGACGGAGGTGCGCGCCACGATCTCCTCGGCGAGCTCGACCTCGGGCTCGGTGGGGGCGCCGTACGACGTGCCGCGGGCGACCGCGGCCTGCACGGCCGCCATCACCTCCGGGTGGGCGTGGCCGAGCAGCATCGGGCCCCACGAGCAGATGAGGTCGACGTACTCGTTGCCGTCGACGTCGGTGAGCCAGGCCCCGGCCGCGGAGCGGATGAAGCGGGGCGTCCCGCCGACGGCGCGGAAGGCGCGCACCGGGGAGTTGACGCCGCCGGGCGTGACCCGGCGGGCCCGGTCGAACAGGGCCTCGGAGGCTGCGGCGCTGGGGGTCGTCACCGGTTCATTGTCACCGAGGAGGCCAAGTCGGGCACATCGAGGGGAGCCCGGGTGTACCGTCGCGTGGTCCAGACCACGGCCACCCGCTGCGAGTTTCTGCGTCACGTCGCGGGGGAATGGTCGTTCGTGTCTGACGGGGGCCCGTGTTACCGCGGCGTAACCGCGAGGAACCCCGATCGTTTGGATGGTCACAGGGTGCACGAGGGAGCACCATTGTGGTGGGAGCAGAACGGGAGACACAGGTAGATGTCCGCATCGCGTTTCGGCCGGGTCCAGAAGGCCTCCGCACTCGTGCCCCTGATGGTGCTGTCGACCGCGTGGACGGCCAGCGTCACCGGCATCGGCCTGACCAGCGCGGCCGCGGGTGACACCGAGCCCCCCGCCGTCCTCCCCGACGGCACCGAGATCCCCACCGAGGCGATCCGTGCCCCCGCCACCGTCTCCGCCCCGGGCGTGACCGCGCCCGGCATCGAGGGCAAGCGCGCCGAGAAGGTGGTCGCCACCGCCAGCGCCAACGGCATCCCGTCTGCCGCGCTCGCGGCGTACCAGCGGGCCGAGACCGTCATCAACTCCGCCGACAAGGGCTGCAACATCACCTGGCAGCTCATCGCGGCGATCGGCCGGGTCGAGTCCGACCACGGCCGCGCCAACGGCAACACGCTCGGCAAGGACGGCGTGGCCCGACCCGGCATCTTCGGGATCCCGCTCGACGGACGCCGCGGCACCGCCGTCATCAGCGACACCGACGCCGGCCAGTACGACGCCGACGCCGAGTGGGACCGCGCGGTCGGCCCGATGCAGTTCATCCCCTCCACCTGGTCGGTGGTCGGGGTCGACGCCGACGGCGACGCCAAGCGCGACCCGCAGGACATCGATGACGCCGCCCTGGCCTCGGCCGTCTACCTCTGCTCCGGCAACGACGACCTCTCGACGGTCGCGGGCCAGCGGGCGGCGGTCTACCGCTACAACCACAGCGAGTCCTACGTCGACCTCGTGCTCTCGATCATGAACGCCTACCTCTCCGGCGACTTCACCTCGGTGCCCAACAGCGCCACCCCGGCCGGCGTCTTCCTGCCCGCCCCGACGCCCGTCGCGCCCGCCGCCCCGAAGGGGCCGCGCAACGACGACCGCAACGGTCCCGACAACGGCGGCAACAACGGGGGCAACAACGACAACCCGCCGGCCAACCAGCCGCCGAAGGACGACGACGACCCCAAGGACCCGGTGCAGCCGCCGGGTGACGGCGACGGCAACCCCGTCCCGACCACGCCGCCGCTGCCGGACCCGTCACTGCCGCCGGTCGAGGACGTGCTGACGACTGCCGAGGCGATCGCCGAGTGCACCGCCCAGGGGCTCGTCGACAACCCGCTCAAGGACAACGACGACTTCGACAAGTGCGTCGAGGACCTCACCAACCCCTGACCCAGCCCTGACCGGGTGACGTGGGCCACCCACTGCTAGCGTGCGCCGGCCGCACTGGGCGGCCGTGGCGGGCGCCGCGCGACGACGCAGGTCCGAGCAGCGACGCCCGCGTCGACGAGTCAGGAGAACAGCCGCATGACCCCCTCTCTCGGGACCTTTTCGCGCGCGCTGGTGACGACCGCCGTCGCGCTCGCGCTCGCCCTGCCGACCGGCGGAGCGGTGGCCGGCGCGACTGAGCCGGAGCCCGACGGCCCGCACTACCAGCAACCCACGGTCGGCGAGTGCCGCGCCTACGACTACGACGCCATGTACGGCAACGCCGAGACCTCGGCGCCGGTCGACTGCACCGAGTCGCACACCGCGGTCGTCGTGGCCGTCGAGACGGTCCCGGCCGACGGCAAGCTCTCGGGCGCCAGCAAGGACGTCGAGCGCATCCTCGCGAAGTCCTGCTACCCGGCGATGTGGGACCGGCTCGGCCGCTCGCACGCCGTCATCAGCCGTTCGGCGTACGGCCTGGCGTTCTTCCTGCCGACGAAGCAGCAGCGCCAGCACGGCGCCCGCTGGGTGCGCTGCGACCTGGTGCTGCGCGGCGGCGCGAAGATCATGCCGCTGCCGACTGAGCAGGGCTACCTGCAGGGACGCCTGCTCACCGACGACGAAGCGCGGTGCCTGGTGAACCTTCGCCGGGGCACGATGGTGACCGTCTGCGACCGCAAGCACCAGTACCGGGCGTCGCAGACGGTGACCATGCCGTGGTCCAAGGAGCCGTCCGCCGACAAGGCCTTGCGCTACGCGAACCGGAAGTGCCGCGACGCCCGCTCGACGCGGGGCTGGTACGCCACCTGGGCCAACGGGCTCACCTGGAAGGCGGGCAGCCGCATCCTCGTCTGCTACCGGGCCACCCGCGTCTAGCCCACAGCGGGCCGGGGTCGTCACCAGCGCACCACCCGCCCCAGCACTCGGGCACTCGCCTCGCTTCTCGGTCACTTCAGAGGCCGGGAAGCGAGGCGATCCCCGGATATCCGGGGATCGCGACACCCCCTAGCGCCGCAGCAGGCGGGCGGCCTCGGCCGCCCAGTAGGTCAGCACGATGTCCGCGCCGGCGCGCCGGATCGAGGTGAGGGTCTCGAGGATGGCGGGCTCGCGGTCGATCCAGCCGCGGGCGGCGGCGGCCTCGACCATGGCGTACTCGCCGGAGATGTTGTACGCCGCGACCGGGACGTCGACGGCGTCGCGCACCCGGCGCACCACGTCGAGGTAGGCCAGCGCCGGCTTCACCATCACCACGTCGGCGCCCTGGGCGATGTCGAGCAGCGCCTCGCGGACGCCCTCGCGGGCGTTGGCGGGGTCCTGCTGGTAGGTGCGGCGGTCGCCCTCGAGAGTCGAGGAGACGGCCTCGCGGAAGGGGCCGTAGAAGGCGGAGGCGTACTTCGCGGAGTAGGCGAGGATCGAGACGTCGACGTGCTCGCCGCCGTCGAGGGACTCCCGGATCACCGCGACCTGGCCGTCCATCATCCCGCTCGGGCCGACCATGTCGACGCCCGCGTGGGCCTGGGCCAGCGCCATCTGGGCGTAGAGCTCGAGGGTCCGGTCGTTGTCGACCCGGCCGTCGGCGGTGAGCACGCCGCAGTGCCCGTGGTCGGTGAACTCGTCGAGGCACAGGTCGCTCATGACGGTGAGCGCGTCGCCCACCTCGCCGACCACGTCGGTGATGGCGAGGTTGAGCACGCCCGCCGGGTCGATCGCCCCGGAGCCCTCGGCGTCCTTCTCGGCGGGGATCCCGAACAGCATCACGCCGCCCAGACCGAGCTCCGCGGCCTCGGTGACCGCCTCGAGCAGGCTCGACCGGGTGTGCTGGTAGACGGACGGCATCGACGAGATCGGGTGCGGCTCGTCGATGCCCTCGCGGACGAACAGCGGCAGCACCAGCTGCCGCGGCTCGACCGTCGTCTCCGCGACCAGGCTGCGCAGTACCGGGGTGGTGCGCAGCCGTCGGGGCCGCACCAGCGGGCCGACCGGCTCGGGACGGGTGCTCTCGGACTGCGTCATCGGGTCCTCCCCCTTGCGCCGACCCGGTCCACGTAGCCGCTCAGCGCGACGACGTGGCCTTGCGGCGGCTCGACGGCTTGCGCTCGGACGGCTTGGTGACCGGCTGACCCTGCTCCATCAGCGCGATCCGGCGGGCCGCACCGAAGTCGGCGAGCGCGTCGACCAGCACCTCGACGTCCGGCTTGGGGGCCAGCACGTCGACCCGCAGGCCGTGCTCCTCGGCGGTCTTGGCGGTGGCCGGGCCGATGACAGCGATCACCGTCGACGGGTGCGGCTTGCCGGCGATGCCGACCAGGTTGCGCACCGTCGAGGAGGAGGTGAAGACGACCGCGTCGAACTTGCCGGTCTTGATGGCGTCGCGGGTCGGCGCCGGCGGCGGCGTGGCCCGGACGGTCCGGTAGGCGGTGACGTCGTCGCACTCCCAGCCGAGGTCGACCAGGCCCGCCACGAGGTTCTCGGTGGCGATGTCGGCGCGCGGCAGGAAGACCCGGTTGATCGGGTCGAGGACCTCGTCGTACGGCGGCCAGTCCTCGAGCAGCCCGGCGGCGGACTGCTCACCGGACGGCACCAGGTCGGCGCGCAGGCCCCAGGCGGCGATCGCCTGGGCGGTCTTCTCGCCGACGGCGGCGATCTTGAGGCCCGAGAAGGCACGGGCGTCGAGGCCGTACTCCTCGAACTTCTCGCGAACCGCCTTCACCGCGTTGACCGAGGTGAACGCGATCCACTCGTAGCGGCCCTCGACGAGGCCACGGACGGCCTTGTCCATCTGCTGCGGGTTGCGCGGGGGCTCGACCGAGATGGTCGGCACCTCCTCGGGCACCGCGCCGTAGCCGCGCAGCCGGGCGGTGAGCGAGCCGGCCTGCTCCTTGGTGCGGGGCACCAGCACCCGCCAGCCGAAGAGCGGCTTGGTCTCGAACCACGACAGGGTCTCGCGCAGGTTGACCACGTCGCCGATGACGGTGACGGCCGGCGGCGCGATCCGGGCGGCCCGGGCGTCGGCGGCGATGTCGGCCAGCGTCGAGGTCACGGTGGCCTGCTCGGTGGTGGTGCCGACCCGGGTCATCGCGACGGGGGTCTGCGGGTCACGGCCGGCGGCCACGAGGGCCGGCGCGATCTCGCCGATGGAGCCCACCGCGGAGAGCAGCACGAGCGTGCGGGCGTCGGCGTACCGGCTCCAGTCGACGGCCTTCTCGCCACAGGTCACCACGGCGACCTCGCGGTTGTCCTTGGTGGTCAGCGGGATGCCGGCGTACGCCGGGACCGCGCTGACGGACGAGACGCCGGGGACGATCTCGAACCCGATGCCCGCCTTCACGCAGGCCTGGGCCTCCTCGGGGCCGGACGCGTAGAGGAACGGGTCGCCGGTCATCAGGCGCACGACGCGCGACTTCTTGGCGTGCCTGACGACCACCTTGGCGCGCGCGGCGTGCGTCAGGGGCTGGCCGTCCTCGCCGAACCCGCCGTCGACGAACACCGGGCCGTCGGTCGCGGCCGTCTCCTCGCCCTCGACCGGCTCGGGCAGGCCGAGCAGGCCCCGGACGAGCGCCTCGTGCTCGGGCACCTCGGTGACCACCACCTCGGCCTGGCGCAGCAGGTCGACGGCGCGCACCGTCAGCAGGTCGGGGTCGCCGGGGCCGCTGCCCACGAACGACACCCACCCGCGGACCGGGGTGCTGGTGGGGCTGGTCTTGCCTCGCGTCATGCGTTCTGCCTCTTCGCTGGTGCTTCGGTCAATCGTCCTGCCCCGTCGGCGAGCATCTCGTTCGCCAGACGGGTCCCGACGCCGACGGCGTCGGTGGGGTCTCCGGTGGCGGACCTCCGCACCGCGAGCACCCCGTCCGGGCTCAGGGCCACCGCCCTGACCCACAGCTCGTCCCCCTCGTCGCCCTCGACCACCTCGGCCAGCGCGCCGATCGGGGCGGAGCAGCCCCCCTCGAGCGTGGCCAGGACGGCTCGTTCCGCCTCGACGGCCGCCCGGGTCCGGGGGTCGTCCAGGCGGGCCAGCTCGGCGACCAGGTCGTCGTCGTCCGAGCGGCACTCGACCGCGAGCGAGCCCTGCCCGGGAGCGGGCAGCACCTGCAGCGGGTCGAGCACCTCGGTCGCCTCGTCGAGGCGGCCGATGCGGGCCAGGCCTGCCCGCGCCAGCACGACGGCGTCGTAGTCGCCGGACCGCACCTTGCCGATCCGGGTGTCGACGTTGCCACGGATGCCCACGATCTCCAAGCCGAGGCCGAGGGCGTGCAGCTGCGCCTCGCGGCGCGGGGAGCCGGTGCCGACGCGACTGCCCACGGGCAGCTCGCCCAGGGTCAGCCCGTCGCGGGCCACCACCACGTCGCGGGGGTCCTCGCGCGGCGGGCAGGCCGCGAGCGCGATCCCGGCGTGCGGGGCGGTGGGAAGGTCCTTGAGGGAGTGCACGGCGACGTCGATCTCGCCGGCGAGCAGCGCGTCGCGCAGCGCGCTGACGAAGACGCCGGTGCCGCCGAGCTGCGCCAGCGGCGAGGTGCGGTCGACGTCGCCGTGGGTGCTGACCTCGACGAGCTCGACCTCGCGGCCGAGCTGGTCGCGGATCATCGCCGCCACGGTCCCGGACTGCGTGGTCGCGAGCAGGGAGGCACGGGTCCCCAGCCTGATCGCCGGCCTCGTCTCCGGCCTCGTCGTCGCGCTCATCCGAGGCCCTCAGGGCGGGTGACGGCGTCGACCGCGTCGGGGTCGAGCGAGAACAGCTCGGCGAGGGCGGTGGCGTAGGAGACCGTGCCGGTCTCGTTGGCCAGCTCCTTCACGCGCACGGTGGGCTGGTGCAGCAGCTTGTCGGCGACGCGGCGCACGGCCTGCAGCACCTCCTCGCGGGAGGCCTCGTCGAGGTCGGGGAGCCGGGCGTCGAGCCGCTCCATCTCGGCCTCGACCACCGAGGTCGCCATGGAGCGCAGCGCCACCACGGTCGGGGTCACGCTCGCCTGCCGGCGCGCTGACAGGAACGCGGTGACCTCCTGGCCCACGATCCGGCGTACGCCGTCGACCTCGCGCCCGGCGTCGCTGTCGCGCAGCTCGTCGGCGAGGTCGGCCAGACCGAGCATCGTGACACCCGGGAGGTCGCGGACCGCGAGGTCGACGTCGTGGGGCAGGGCCAGGTCGACCACCGCGAACGACCGCCCGGCGCCCCGCGTCGCGAGAGCGGCGCCGACCATGTCGACGTCCACGAGCACGCCGGCGGCGCCGGTGCACGACAGCAGCAGGTCGGTCTCGGCGAGCAGCTGCGGAAGCCGGTCGAGGGTGGCCGACCGGGCGGCGTACTCGGCGGCGAGCCGCTCACCGTTGCCCGCGCTGCGGTTGACCACGGTCACCTCGGCGGCGCCGAGGCGCGACACGGTGGCGGTGGCGAGCGCCGCCATGGCGCCGGCACCGAGCACGGTCACCCGGGCCCCGGCGACGCCGCCGACCCCGCTCAGGGCGTCTTCGACGCGCGCCAGCGCGGCGGAGACCAGCGACGGCGCGGCCTGGTCGATGTCGGTCTCGGCGCGGGTCCGCTTGCCGACCCGCAGCGCCTGCTGGAACAGCACGTTGAGGGCCGGGCCGACCGAGCCGCTCTCCTGGCCGCGGCGCAGCGCCTCGCGGGTCTGGCCGAGGATCTGGCCCTCGCCGACGGCCATGGAGTCGAGGCCGGCGGCGACGTGGAAGAGGTGGGACACCGCGCCGTCGTCGTAGTGGACGTAGAGGTGGGGCAGGATCGCCTCGGTCGACTCGCCGGCCCGCTCGACGAGCAGCCGGGAGACCTCCTCGACGCTGCCGTGGAAGCGGTCGACGTCGGCGTAGATCTCGAGGCGGTTGCAGGTCGCGATGACCGTGGCCTCGGTGACGTGCTCGCTGGCCAGCACGTCGGCGGTCAGCTTGGCAACGCCGTCGGCGTCGAGCGCGACCCGCTCGAGCAGCGCGACCGGCGCGGAGCGGTGGGAGATGCCCACGACCAGGACGCTCATGCCGTCGCCCCCTCGACCGGCTCCTCGACCTCACGGTCCACCGGCTCGTCGAGCTGCTGGCCGACCTGCTGGCCGTGGGTCTTGCGCTGCTCGTGGTAGGCGAGGATCTGCAGCTCGATGGACAGGTCGACCTTGCGGACGTCGACGCCGTCGGGCACCGACAGCACGGTCGGCGCGAAGTTGAGGATGCTGCGGATGCCGCAGGCGACCATCCGGTCGGCGACGTCCTGGGCGGCGACGGCGGGGGTGGCGATGACACCGATGGCCACGCCGTGCTCGGTGACGATCCGCTCGAGGTCGTCGAACGGGCGGACCTCGACCCCGGCGACGACCTCCTCGTGCCGCTGGGGGTCGGCGTCGAGGAGGGCCACGACCCGGAAGCCGCGGCTGCGGAAGCCGGAGTAGTTGGCGAGCGCGTGGCCGAGGTTTCCGATGCCGACGATCACGACCGGCCAGTCCTGGGTCACGCCGATCTCGCGGGCGATCTGGTAGCGGAGGTAGTCGACGTCGTAGCCGACGCCGCGGGTGCCGTAGCTCCCGAGGTACGACAGGTCCTTGCGCAGCTTGGCGCTGTTGACGCCGGCGGCGGACGCGAGCTCCTCGCTCGAGCACGTGCGGGTGCCGTCGTCGGCGAGGGCGTTGAGCGCCCGGAGGTACACCGGCAGGCGGGCGACCGTCGCCTCGGGGATGTCCCGGGCACTCTCGGTGGGAGTCCGTGCCGTCACTTGCTCTTCTCTCCAGCCCCTCGACCGCGGGCTCTCGACGCCCGGCTGCAGGTCGTGCGGCTCGTTCACTCTAGGAGTTTGTGAACGTGGGAACAAACCGAGGAGGTCGCTCGCTAGCACATGTGAGAAGACCCACGCGCAGCGGGGCCGGTCAGCCGGCCAGGGCCGCGCGGAGCCGGACCTCGTCGACCCGCCAGAAGTCATGCTGGCGACCGTCCACGAAGGTCACCGGGATCTCCTCGCCGAACCGCTCCTGCAGCAGCGGGTCGCGGTCGATGTCGACCTCCACGAACTGCTCGCCCAGGTCCCGGCAGACCCGGTCGACGACCTCCCGGGCGGCGTCGCACAGGTGGCAGCCGGGCCGGGTGTAGAGGGTGACCCGCGGGTCGGTGCGGGCTGCGCCGGTCACAGCAGTCCCGTGCTGCGGCGGCGCTCGAGGCCGCGCAGCATCCCCTTGCGCACCTTTCCGGTCACGGTGAGCGGCAGCTCGTCGACCACCTCGATGCGCGACGGCTGCTTGAAGCGGGCCAGCTGGGCCTCGCAGTGCCGGCGTACGGCGTCCACGACGGCCTGCGGGTCTGCGCCGGGCGCGCGCACGTAGGCGACGACCGCCTCGCCGGTGTCGGGGTCGTCGGCCCCCACCACGGCGGCGTCGAGGACGCCGTCGACCTCCCGCAGCACCTCCTCGACCTCGCGCGGGTAGACGTTGAAGCCCGACACGATGACGAGGTCCTTGACCCGGTCGACGAGCACCAGGTCGCCGGCGGGGTCGAGGATGCCGACGTCGCCGGTCGCCCACCAGCCGTCCTCGTCGGGGCCGTCCGCCCCGTCCGGCCAGTAGCCGCTGAACAGGTTGTCGCCCCGGATCCAGATCTCGCCCGGGTCGTCGCCCTCGGGCGGCCGGCCGTCGTCGTCGACGAGCCGGAGGTCGATGCCGGGCAGCGCCGCCCCGACCGAGCCCGGGACCGGGCCCTGGCTGCCCTGGCTGCACAAGGTGCTGGTGACCACGGGCGCCGCCTCGGTCAGGCCGTAGCCCTGGTGGACGGGGACGCCCGACCTGTCGGCGAACTCCTGCGCCACCTCGGCGGCGAGCGCCGCCGAGCCGGACACCACCAGCCGGACGCCGGCCAGCCGCTCGCGCAGCACCCCGCCCGACCCGCCGGCCCCGTCGAGCGCGAGCCAGTGGTTGAACACCGGCGGCGCGACCGGGACCACGGTGCAGCTGTGGTCCTCGATGACGTCGAGCGTGCCCTGGGGGTCGAACCGGTCCACGAGCACGAGTGTGGCGCGGTGCCGCAGCACGCCACCGAGGACGGCGTTGAGGCCGTAGACGTGGAAGAGCGGCAGCACGCCGAGCACGACGTCGTCCGCCCGGATCAGCGGCGGCTCGACGGCCGCCACCTGGTCGACGTTGGCCAGCAGCGCGCGGTGGGTGAGCATCGCCGCCCGGGGCCGTCCCGACGCGCCGCTCGTGTAGAGCAGTGCCGCGAGCTTGCCGGGGTCGCGCAGCGCGGGCACCGGCCGCGGCTCGGTCGCCTCCAGCACCTCGAACGCCGTCTCGCCGGCGCGGGGCTCGGCGCCGACGAGCACCAGCTGCGCCTCGGCGCCGTCGGCCAGCGCCTCGCGCACCCGGTCGACCGTGGTCGCGTCGGCGACGACCACACGGCTGCCGGAGTCGGCGATCATCCGGCCGACCTCGTGGGCGGTGGAGCCGGGGTTGACCGGCACTGCGACCGCCTGCGCCCGCAGGGTGCCGAGGTACGTCGTCACGAGCTCGCGACGGTTGGGCAGGACGACCATCACCCGCTGGCCGCCGACGACGCCGAGGTGGTTGAGGCCGGAGGCGACCCGCGAGACCTGCTCGTCGAGCTCGGCCCAGGTCAGCCGGACGCCGTCCGACTCGACGAGGGCGGGCGCCGCGGGCTGCTCGGCCGCGGCGGCACCGACGAGGTCCGCCAGATCGGCCGGGTCGGCCGGAGGGTGCGTGCCATGGTCACCGGGCATGGGGGCGATCCTCGCACAGCACGGCGAACCCACCCCCGGTTGCCGGCCGGGCTGGTGCCAGCGCGGCCCGGATCTCCTAGGCTCGGACCCGTGACTCCGCCCCAGGACCAGCGCCGACGCCGGATCGACCTGCAGCTGCGGTCCACGCTCGCCGGCGAGGCCGCCGCGGCCGCCGCCGAGGTCGAGTCCGCCCTCAGCCACCCTGCCGACCCCACGGCCGCCGCGTTCTTCGACGTGGACAACACCGTGATGCAGGGGGCGAGCATCTTCCACCTCGCCCGGGGTCTGCACCGGCGCAACTTCTTCACCACCCGCGAGATCCTCGGCGCGGCCTGGAAGCAGGCCTACTTCCGCGTGGTGGGTGTCGAGGACCCCGAGCACGTCGCCGACGCCCGCAGCTCCGCGCTCGGGTTCATCGCCGGCCACACCGTGCAGGAGCTCGAGGAGCTGGGCGAGGAGATCTTCGACGAGGCGATGGCCCACCGCATCTGGCCCGGCACCCGTGCGCTGGCCCAGCTCCACCTCGACCAGGGCCAGCGGGTGTGGCTGGTCACCGCGGCACCCATCGAGATCGCCAGCATCATCGCCCGCCGCCTCGGCCTCACCGGCGCCATGGGCACCGTCGCCGAGCACGTCGACGGCGTCTACACCGGTCGGCTCGTCGGCGACATGCTCCACGGCCCGGCCAAGGCGGAGGCGGTGAAGGCACTGGCCGAGCGCGAGGGGCTCGACCTCGACCGCTGCTCGGCGTACTCCGACTCCTACAACGACCTGCCCCTGCTGAGCCTGGTGGGCGACCCGTGCGCCATCAACCCCGACGCCCGGCTCCGGGCGGCCGCGCGCGAGCGGGGCTGGCGGGTGCGGGACTACCGGACCGCCCGCAAGGCCGCTCGCGCCGGACTGGTGGCGGGCGCCGCGGTCGGGGCGCTGGGTGGCGCCGTGGCCGCCGGGGCCGGCCTGCGGGCACGCCGGCGCTGAACGGCCGCCCCCGATCGGAGGGGTTCCCGGGACGTAGGTCACCCCGCCGGGTTATCGTGGGAGAACGTGGTCTGGACCACGTTCCCCCGCGGCCTGTTCCCTTGACAGGAGGCTCGACCTACCATCGGGTAAGGCTCCGGGGGAAGCTGAGCGGGAGGGTTTCCATCAACATGCAGCGGAAGGGGCGCGGCCTCGACGCGGGTATCGACGCCCTGCGGATCGCGGTTGCCCGCGTGCTGGCGCAGCCGGCACTTGCCGACGCCGACTTCCTGCTGTTCTCCGAGGCCGCCACCGACCACGGCCCCTCGTCCGGCCCCTCGGACGGCCCGTCGGGCCGCTCGTCGGGCCCCTCGTCGGGGCCCTCCACCGGGTACGCCGACGACGGCGAGGCGGCCTCCTCCGAGGAGGACGAGGCCGAGCGCACCCGCCTGATCGCGCTGGTCGAGCTCGCCCGCTCCGGCGACAGCGAGGCCTTCGGGCTGCTCTACGACCACTACCAGGCCTCGGTCTACCGCTTCCTCTACTACCGCACCCGGTCCACGCAGCTCGCGGAGGACCTCACCTCGGAGACGTTCTTCCGGGCGTTGCGCAGCATGTGCAACTTCCGCTGGCAGGGCAAGGACTTCGGCGCCTGGCTGATGACGATCGCCCGCAACCTCGCGACAGACCACTTCAAGGCCGGTCGCACCCGGCTGGAGCTGGCCACCGAGGACATGGGCCTCCACGACGACGCCACCGAGGACGGTCCCGAGGACGCCGTGCTCGCCGGCATCACCAACGAGATCCTGCTGGGCGCGCTGAAGTCGCTGCCCGACGAGCAGCGCGACTGCCTGATCATGCGGTTCCTGCAGGGCATGAGCATCGCCGAGACCGCCGAGGCGCTGGGGCGCAGCGACGGGGCCGTGAAGCAGCTCCAGCTGCGCGGCGTGCGCAACCTGGCCAAGCTGATGCCCGACGGACTGAGGGACTGACGCAGATGGTTACTGCCCAGTCAATGAAATCTACGTCACACGCCGTAACTCCGGCCCTCCCCCGGCGTTGGAGTGGGCACCGGGACCACCCGGCACTCCGGGACCACCCGGCACTCCGGAACCACACGACAGGACCACTTCGATGACTCCCGCGTTCACGACGCGCCGCCGCGCCGACGAGTTCGACAAGCTCGTCGAGGGGCTGGTCGACGGCACCGCCGCCGACGCGCCTCGCGACGCCGAGCTGCTCGCGCTCGTGGGAGCCCTGCGCAACATCCCGCCCGCCCCCGCCCGCCCCGAGTTCGTGGCCGACCTCCGGTCCCGGCTGATGGCCGAGGCCGAGTCGATGCCGGCCCGCACCGACGAGGCCCGGCTGGTGCTGCCGCCGCGTCGCAGCCGCCGTGAGCGCCGGATCGCCGCCGTCGTCGGCGGCCTGGTCGCCGTCGGCGCCACCAGCTCGGTCGCTGTGGCAGCGCAGGGCTCGCTCCCCGGCGACGTCCTCTACCCGCTCAAGCGCGCGCTGGAGAACGCCGACGCCGGGCTCAGCGCCAGCGACCGCGAGCGCGGCTCGACCCTGATCTCCAGCGCCTCCGGCCGGCTGGCCGAGGTGACTGCCCTCAGCGAGGCGGGCCGCGACGACGACGCCCGGGTCATCGCCGACACCCTCAACACCTTCGCCGAGCAGGCCACCGAGGCCTCCGACCTGCTGCTCGCCGACTACGCCGAGACCGGCCGCGAGGGCTCGATCGAGGAGCTGCGCGACTTCACCGGCGCCAGCATGGCCTCGCTCGAGCAGCTCGAGACGATGGTCCCGGTCGACGCCCGTGACGAGCTGCTGCACGCCGCTCGGGTGATCGCCCAGATCGACCTCGAGGCCTCGCGCATCTGCCCGTTCTGCCCCGGCACCGGCGTGGCCGACATCCCGGCGATCCTCACCTCGACCACCGTGCCGCCGGTCGTCGAGCCGCTCGACGCGACGTCGGACGACTCGAAGCGCTCCGGCGACGGCGAGTCCGAGGAGCCCGGCCTGCTGCAGCCGGGCGCCAGCCTGCCGCCCGGCAGCATCCTCGAGCCGCCGACGGAGTCCCAGACCGAGGGCCCCGGCACCGAGCCCGGCGCCGGTCTCGGGGACGACCCTGTCGGCGACCTGACCGACGACCTCACCAAGGGCGGCAAGAACACCACGAAGAACGGCGTGTCGGGCGCCCCTGACATCCCGGGGCTGCAGGACACCATCGACGAGATCACCGACGGTCTCGACGGCACGCTCAACTGACGGGCCCCACTGACGGGCCCCGACGACCGCTGCGGGGGCCGGGCGTCGGTCAGCGGAAGACGGACTCGCGCTGCATCAGCAGCCTGTAGAGCGTCTGCTGGATCGTCTCGCGCACCTGGTCGGTGACGTTGAAGACCAGCATCGGGTCGTCCGCCGCGCCCGGCTCGAAGTCGTCGGTCCGGATGGGCTCGCCGAACTCCAGCAGCCACTTCGACGGCAGCGGCACCAGCCCGAGCGGGCCGAGCCACGGGAAGAACGGCGTGATCGGCACGTACGGCAGGCCCAGCAGCCGCGCCAGCGACGGGACGTTGCCGACGAGCGGGTAGATCTCCTCGGCGCCGACCACTGACAGCGGGATGATCGGCACGCCGGTGCGCAGCGCGGACGAGACGAAGCCGCCGCGCCCGAAGCGCTGCAGCTTGTAGCGCTCGGCGTACGGCTTGCCGATGCCCTTGAAGCCCTCCGGCCAGACGCCGACCAGCTCGCCGCCGGCGAGCATCCGCTCGGCGTCCTCGTGGCAGGCCAGGGTCGCGCCGCCCTTGCGGGCGAGGTTGCTGACCACGGGCAGCCGGAAGACCAGGTCGGCGCCCAGCGGCCGCAGGAAGCGGCCGGTCGCGTCGTGGACCGAGACCATCGTCATCAGTCCGTCGACGGGCAGCGTGCCCGAGTGGTTGGAGACCACCAGCGCCCCACCCTCGGCGGGGATGTTGTCGAGGCCGCGCACCTCGATCCGGAACCACTTCTGCGCCAGCGGTCGCAGCGCTGCGAGGAAGAAGCGCTCGGTGACCTCGGCGTCGAAGCCGTACTCGTCGACGGCGTACTCGCCGGTGAGGCGGCGGCGCAGGAAGGCCAGGAACCGGGCGAGCTGCGGCTCCCACTGCTCGCCGAAGACCTCCTGGGCGGCCTGCTGGAAGGCCGCCAGCCAGTCGCCCGCCGGGATGCCCGACAGCGGGGCGCGGTCGCGGGTGGTGGCACCCGGACGGCCCGCGCCTGCCCGGTCGCCGGCGTCGTGCCCGGGCCGGCCCTCCTCCGCCTGAGCGGAACCTGCAGGGCGTCGCGGCGGGGGCGCCTTGCGGGGGCCCGCGGCGTCGGGAGTCGGCTCGGTCGCCGGCTCGGGGGCCTCCTGGGCGGACTCCACCGCCGACTCGCGACCGGGCTCCGCCGGGCGCCGGGGCGCCGCCGCTCGCGGGGCCAGCCCGCGGGCGGCCGACGACGGCGTGGCCGAGCCGGTGCCGCGGCCGGGTCGGCCGCGGGTCCCGATCGGGATGATCTCGGCGTCAGCCACGCCCCACCTCCACTGGCCCGGTCCGGTCGGTGTGCTCGGGGTCGCCGGACTCCATGAGGCCGGCGAGCCGGTCGAGCGCTCGCAGCGGCACTCCCTCGGCCGGGCCGAGGGAGGCGGCGAAGTCGGCGAAGGCCTCGGCGGTGGTGAGCTCGGGCTCGAAGCCGAGGACCTCGCGCATCCGGGTCGTGTCCACCCCGCGACCGTAGGTGAGAAACCCGATCTGCTCGGGCGAGAAGTCCGCCAGGCGGGCGGAACGCAGCACGTTGCCGAGCTGGCCGACCATCGGGCCGGGCATTGCGACGGTCGGCCGCTGCAGCCGGCGCACCGCCTGGCTCAGCAGCATCACGCCGTCGCCCGCGACGTTGAACGTGCCGGCGACGTCGCCGAGCGTGGCATGGCGCAGCGCGGCGAGCAGGTCGCGCTCGTGGAGGAACTGCAGCCGCGGGTCGTAGCCGAGCACGGTCGGGATGACCGGCAGCCGGAAGTAGGAGGTGATCGGGCTCGAGATCCGGGGTCCGAGCACGTTGGCCGCCCGCAGCACCGCCACCCGGACGTCGGGCCGACGTCGTGCGAAGCCGCGCACGTACCCCTCGACCTCGGCGACGTCCTTGGCGTAGCCCGAGCGGGGTTGGCGCCGCGGCTGCATGTCCTCGGTGAACATGGCGGGGTCGCGGCTGCTGGCGCCGTAGACGGTGGTCGTCGACTTCACCACCAGGTCGCGCACCCCGGGTGCCTTCTGGCAGGCCGCGAGAAGCTGCATCGTGCCGATGACGTTGAGCTCCTTCATCGTGTGCCGACCCCCGGCGGTGCCGGGGGTCGCGATGACGCTCATGTGGACGACGGTGTCGACGTCCTCCTTGGCGATGACCTTCGCGATGACCGGGGTGCGGATGTCGGCACGGACGAAGGAGACCTCACCGATGTCGCCCCGCGGAGGGACGACGTCGACGCCGACCACCCGCGCGACGGCAGGGTCGGACGCCAGGGCGCGCGCAAACCGACGACCGAGGTCACGTGAGACCCCGGTGACGAGGACGACCCTGCCGCTGCTGTCCATGGCGATGACCCCCCGAGTCGCGCCGATCCGCCTGGTGCGGGCGCGCGACCCTTACTTGCCGAGCTTGCGACGCTGGACGCGCGTCTTCTTCAGCAGCTTGCGGTGCTTCTTCTTGGCCATGCGCTTGCGCCGCTTCTTGATGACAGAACCCACGGGATACCTTTCAACAGCTGTGCAGCCGCCCGGCGGAGCGCCGGGGCGACGAGGCCACAGCCTATCCGCACCGCCGCAGGCAGCCGAAACCGCGTGGACCCTGCTGGTACGACGCGGTCCACGCGGTCCCGAGAGGCCGGCCTTTGCCGGCGCCAGATCTGCCCTCAGCCGGCCCTCAACCGGCCCTCAGCCAGCGTTGTAGAAGCTGCGGCGGAGGTACTCGTTCACGTCCTCCTCGAGCACCCGGAAGGAGCGCCCCACCCGCACCGCGGGCAGGTCGCCGTTGTGGACGAGCCGGTAGACGGTCATCTTGGAGACGCGCATCATCGCGGCCACCTCGGCAACGGTCAGGAACGTCGACTCGGAGCGATCCCCGGACGAGTTGTCAGCCATCGTGCACCGATCCTTCTGCGCGGCTCGCCACCGGCTTCCCCACCGGTGCTCGCACGTCCGCGTTCTCGTGAGAATAGAGCCTGGAGTGACTCGTGGGAAAGGTAATGGCCAAACCTCCACGTCTCCCCCGGCGTGTCCTCTTGAAATTTGCCCAGTTGTGGGGAGTCGCTCCGAAGCCTGTCGGGTCCCATCCGGCCGGGACCGCTCAGGGGAGCGGGTCCAGCCCGTGGAAGGGGAAGACCGACGTGCGGGTGGCGTTCACCGCCCGGTCGAGCCAGGTGTCGGGGTCGTAGCCCTCCGACCAGTCGCGGTAGCCCGGCGTCCTGCCGTCGGTCAGCCGCAGCGGCGCGGTGCGCCCGAGCACGGCCCGGACGTACTCGCGCCACGAGTCCGGGGTGGCGGTGTCCGGGTCGAGCGGCCGGCCGGCGACCAGCGCCAGCAGGTGGGTCCAGGAGCGCGGGACGACCTCCACGAGCGCGTAGCCGCCACCGCCCGTCGCGACCCAGCGACCGCCGGCAACCTCGTGTGCGAGGTCGTGCAGGGCGGCGTACGCGGCTCGCTGGCCGTCAACGCTCATCATCAGGTGGGCCAGCGGGTCCTCGACGTGGGAGTCGCAGCCGTGCTGGGTGACCAGAACGTCCGGCCGGAACTCCCGCAGCAGCGGCGGCACCACCGCGTGGAAGGCCCGCAGCCAGCCGGCGTCGCCGGTGCCGGGTGGCAGCGCGACGTTGACGGCGCTGCCCCGAGCGTCGTGACCACCGACGTCCTGGGGGAAGCCGGTGCCGGGGAACAGCATCTGACCGGTCTCGTGCAGGGAGATCGTCAGAACCCGGGGGTCGTCCCAGAAGATCTTCTCGACACCGTCGCCGTGGTGGACGTCGACGTCGACGTAGGCGACCCGCTCGGCACCCTGGTCGAGCAGGTACTGGATCCCGACCGCGACGTCGTTGTAGACGCAGAAGCCGCTGGCCCGGTCGGGCATGGCGTGGTGCAGCCCGCCCGTGATGTTCGCGCTGTGGGTGGCCTCCCCGGACCACACCTGTCGGCACGCCTCGAGGGTCGCGCCGACCACGTGCGCGGCGGCGTGGTGCATGCCGAGGAAGACCGGGTTGTCGTCGGTGCCGAGGCCGTGGGACAGGTCGTTGCCGTCGCGCACGGTGCCGCAGTGCTCGACGGCCTCGATGAGCTGCGGGTCGTGGACGGTGAGGATCTGGTCGAGGTCCGCCATCGGCGCCGGCACCATCTGCAGCCGGTCGCCCACCACCCCGAGGTCGGTGGCGAGCCGCATCGTCAGGTCGACCCGGACGGGTGACATGGGGTGTCCCGGGCCGAAGCTGTACTCGCACAGGCTGCGGTCGAACACGACGCTCGCCGGCCCGGTGCACGCAGCTGTCACGGACTCCACCATGGTCACGCAGGTTACCTGCCGCGCCGTCACCAGCCTCGCGCCGCGTCCCGCCCCATGGCACACTGGCGCCGTGCCGACGACCTCGATCTCCCGCTGGTGGCCCGCCTGACGGCGGCCGCCTCGTCTCGCACACCTCTCACCACGGCCGCCCGCGGGCGGTTCGTTCGCACGTCGTCGCACGTGCCGTGGCCGCTCCGGGCCCTGATCCCCAGGAGCACTCCATGACCACCCTGTCCCTGCTGACCCCGTCGGGCCGGTTGACGCTCGGCAACCTCCTCGGCGCGCTGCGGCCGATGGCCGCCCGGACTGCCGACGCGTTCTACGGGATCTCCGACCTGCACGCCATGACCACCGCGCACGACCCAGCTCTGCTTCGGGCCCGGACGCAGGAGATGCAGGCGCTGCTGCTCGCGGCGGGCCTGGAGCAGGCGACGCTGTTCCGGCAGAGCGACGTCCCCGCCCACACCGGGCTCACCTATCTGCTGGAGTGCACGGCGTACACCGGCGAGTTGAACCGGATGATCCAGTTCAAGGAGAAGGGGCGCGGGCGCGAGTCGACCCGGGCCTCGCTCTACACCTACCCGGTCCTGATGGCGGCCGACATCCTGCTCTACCGCCCCCGCCACGTGCCGGTCGGCGACGACCAGCGGCAGCACGTGGAGCTGGCCCGCGACCTGGCGACGAGGTTCAACCGCACCTACGGCGAGGTGTTCACCGTCCCCGAGATCTCGACCCCTCGGGCGGGCGCCCGGGTCATGGACCTGGCCGACCCCACCCGCAAGATGAGCAAGTCGGTCGAAGGCCCGGGGACGATCCTGCTGCTCGACCCGCCCGACGTGGTGCGCCGCAAGGTCGCCCGTGCGGTCACGGACTCCGACACCGGCCCCGGCGCGGTGCGCCCGGACCGGGAGACCAAGCCGGGGGTGACGAACCTGCTCGACGTCCTCGCCGCCTGCGGCGGGTCGGCCGACGGGATCACGACGTACGGCGAGCTCAAGCGCGAGGTCTCCGACGCCGTGGTGGCGGTGCTCGAGCCGGTCCAGAAGCGGTACACCGACCTCGCGGCGGACCCGGCGCACGTCGCCTCGGTCTACGAGGACGGGGCGGCGCGGGCCCGCAAGGTCACCGAGCCGGTGCTCGCCACAG
>NZ_JBHSSS010000026.1:162135-215938 GCF_042659625.1 Nocardioides sp. GCM10027114 | reverse complement strand
GGGCCTGTGACAGGGTGCGGCTTCACCACGGTATGTGGGCCTGCCCGCACATCCCCCGGTGCACACACCACGGGATGTGCGGGTCCACCGACATACCGTGGTGAACCCGCATGGACGAGGCTCAGGCCGAGCCCTCGGCGAGGGCCCGGGACCGGTCACGGGCGGCCTCCATGGCCTCGAGGAAGGCCGCGCGCACCTTGTGGACCTCGAGCTCGCGCAGCGCGGCAGCGGTCGTGCCGCCGGGCGAGGTGACCTGCTCGCGGAGCACGACGGGGTGGGTGCCGGTCTCGCGCAGCATCTTGGCCGAGCCGACGACGGTCTGCACGACGAGGTCGGTCGCGGTCGCGCGCGGCAGGCCCAGGTGGACGCCGGCCTCGATCATCGACTCCACGACGAAGAAGATGTAGGCGGGCCCCGAGCCGGAGATGGCGGTGACGGCGTCCATCTGGCGCTCCGGGATGCGCAGCACCTTGCCGACCGAGGCCATGAGGGCCTCGGCCTCGGCGAGGTGGGCGTCGTCGCAGTGGGAGCCCGGCGCGATGGCGGCCATCCCCTCGTCGACGAGGGCGGGCGTGTTCGGCATGACCCGCACGACCGCGACACCGGCGGGCACCCGCGACTCGATGAAGGCCGTCGTGATGCCGGCGGCCAACGAGACGACGAGCTGGCCGGGTCGCAGCTCGGGGGCGATCTCGTCGAGGAGGTCGCCCATGTCCTGCGGCTTGACCACGATCGCGACCGTGTCGGCCTTGCGGGCCGCCTCCACGTTGGAGGCGACGGCGACGCCGTAGCGCTCCTCGAGTTCGCGCGCCCGCTCGGGACGCTTCTCGCCGACCAGCAGGTTGTCGACGCGGCGGCCGGCACGGACCAGGCCGGACAGCAGGGTCTCGCCCATGACCCCCGCACCGAGGATCGCGGTCTGAGCCACGGCTCCGCCTCTCCCCCGGTCCCGCGACCGGGCTACTTCTTCGAGATCAGGGACTTCACGAAGAATGACAGGTTCTGCGGCCGCTCCGCGAGGCGTCTCATGAGGTAGCCGTACCACTCGAGGCCGTAGGGGATGTAGACCCGCACGGACTCGCCGTTGTCGGCCAGCCGCTTCTGCTCGGCAGGGCGGATGCCGTAGAGCATCTGGAACTCGTAGGTCCCCTTGGCGCGGCCGAACCGGCTGGCGAGGGACGAGGCGATCTCGACCATCCGGGGGTCGTGGGTCGCGATCATCGGGTAGCCCTGGCCGGCCATCAGCACCTTGAGGCAGCGGACGTAGGACTTGTCGACGTCGAGGCGGCTCTGGAAGGCGACGGTCTCGGGCTCCTTGTAGGCGCCCTTGCACAGCCGCACCCGCGAGCCCTCGTAGGCGAGCGCCCGACAATCGGCCTCGGTGCGGTGGAGGTAGGCCTGCAGCACGGCGCCGGTCTCCGGGAAGTCCTTGCGCAGCTCGCGCAGGATAGCCAGCGTCGAGTCGGTGGTGGTGTGGTCCTCCATGTCGAGGGTCACCGTCGTCCCGGCGTTGCGGGCGGCCCGGCAGATGGTGCGGGCGTTCTCGAGCGCGACCTTGTGGCCGTTCTCCGGGAGCGCCTGGCCGATCGCCGACAGCTTGACCGAGACCTCGGCGCGGCGGGTGAGGCCGCGGTCGGAGAGCTGCTGGAGCAGGTCGAGGTAGGCCTGGACGGTGGCCTCCGCCTGCTCGAGGTCGAGGGTGTCCTCACCGAGGAAGTCGAGGGTGGAGTCGAGACCGTCCGCGGCCAGGGCGGCCGTGGCGTCGACGGCGGACCCGGTGGTCTCGCCGGGGACGTAGCTGGTGACGATGCCGGACGACACCGGCAGGGTGCTGACGAGCTTCTTCACCTGCTGGCTGCGCGCCAGGAGCAGGATCGGCTGACGGAGCAAGGACATGACGCACAGGCTACGTCCTGGCCGGTCGAACCGACGAAGCGGCGGCGACGGGCCGACACCGCCACCTCGGCGCGCCAACCCCGCCACTTCGCGGGGCCAAGCCTGCCACTTCGTGGTTCAGGCGGTACGACGGCGCAGGGTCGCCGCGCCGAGCGCGAGGCCGGCGAGCGCGAACCCGAGCACCACCCCCAGGTCGGCCCACACCGGCCCGGTGGCGGCGGAGCGGGTCAGCTCCTGCATCGCGTCCACGGCGTACGAGAGCGGGAGCAGGTCGCTGATCGCCTCGAGCACGTCGGGCAGCGCCGGCCGGGGCACGAACAGCCCGCACAGCAGCAGCTGGGGGATGACGACCACCGGCATGAACTGGACGGCCTGGAACTCGGTCCGGGCGAAGGCCGACACGAAGAGGCCCAGCGCCGAGCCGAGCACGGCGTCAGCCACGGCCACGAGGGTGAGCATCGAGACCGGTCCCTCGACGTCGAGGCCGAGGAGGGTGACGCTGAGGGCCACCGCGAGCGCGGACTGGACCGCGGCGACGAGCCCGAAGGCGAGCGCGTAGCCGAGGAGCAGGTCGAGCTTGCCCAGCGGCATCGCGAGGAGCCGCTCGAGGGTGCCCCCGGAGCGTTCGCGCAGCGTCGTCACCGACGTCACCAGGAACATGATCGTGAACGGGAAGAGGGCGAGCAGGCCGGGTCCGACGCGGTCGAAGACCTGGGGCGAGGAGGCGTCGAACATCCACCACAGCAGGCTGATCAGCAGGCACGGCACCACGAGCAGCATGGCGAGGGTGCGGTGGTCCCGGCGCAGCTGCCGCAGGACCCGTGCGGCCACGGCGAGGGTGATGCGCGGGCTCATGACAGCTCCTTCTGGGAGTCGACGAGTGCGAGGAACGCCTGCTCGACGTCCGTGGCCCCGGTGCGCTGCTTGATCCCGAGCGGGCTGTCGTCGGCGATGATCCGCCCCTCGCGCATCAGCAGCAGGCGGTCGCAGCGCTCCGCCTCGTCCATGACGTGGCTTGAGACCAGCACCGCCACTCCGCCTTCGGCGATCCGGTGGAAGAGGCCCCAGAGGTCCCGGCGGAGCACCGGGTCCAGCCCGACGGTCGGCTCGTCGAGCACCAGCAGCCGCGGGTCGCCGAGCAGCGCGACGGCGAGGCTGGCCCGCGAGCGCTGGCCGCCGCTGAGCCGGGCGACCACGACATCGGCATGGGAGCCGAGGTCGACGGCCTCGATGCTGCGCTCCACCTCACGAGAGCCGGCGCCGAGCACCCGGGCGAAGAAGGCGAGGTTCTCCGTGACCGTCAGGTCGGGGTAGACACTGGCGTCCTGGGTGACGTAGCCGACCTTGTCCCGCAGCGGGGCGGAACCCGCGTCGTGGCCGAGGACGCGCACCGACCCGGACGCCAGGCGCTGGACGCCGACCAGGGACCGCATCAGCGTCGTCTTGCCGCACCCCGAGGGGCCGAGCAGGCCGGTCACCATGCCGGCGTCGATGCCGAAGATGAGCGAGTGGAGCACCTCGCGCCCGCCACGCACGACCACGAGGTCGCTGACCTCGACCACGTTTTTCATCATGCGTTGAATTGTGCGCCTCGGACCTGCTCAGGGCAAGGGGTCGGCGAGGAACCGCTGGATGTTCGGCCCGACCACCGCGACGACGTCCTCGCGCGGCATCGACGCCAGGGGCTCGACCTCGAGCAGGTAGCGGGTCATGATCAGGCCGATCACCTGGCTCGCCACGAGCGTCATCCGCCGCTCCGGCTGGTCCACACCGAGGACCTGCGCGGCCGGCAGGACCACCGCCGGCAGGAATCCCTCGCGCATCAGCCGGTGCCCCTCCGGCTCCAGCATGGTCCGCGCCAGCGCCAGCAGGTGGGGCCGCACGTCCTCGTCGTCCCACATCTCCAGCAGCGCCCTGACGAGCCGCTCCCCCGCACCGTCGAGGCCCTCCGCCATCGCCGGCCCGATGACGGCGCGCGGGTCCACGGGGAGCTCCAGCGCGGAGACGAACAGATCGTCCTTGGAGCCGAAGTAGTGGTGCACCAGCGCCGGGTCGACCCCGGCCTCCGCCGCCACCGCCCGGATCGTCGTACGCCGGAACCCGTGCGCCGCGAACTGCTCGCGGGCCGCGGCGAGGATGGCGTTCCGGGTGTCGGGGGCGCCCGGTCGGCGGCCGCGGCGGACCGACCCCGCGGGGCCCGAGGAGCCTGCTCCGGCCGCCGCTGTCACGGCGTCGCCACGGGCAGGTGGGCGCGCGCGAACTCCAGCGACTCACGCAGGTCGGTCTCCCGCTCCTCCCGGGTGGTGCAGCGGCGGGTGTTGATCTCGAGGACGACGTCGCCGGCGAACCCGGTCGCCGCGAGGTGCTCGAGGAAGGCGGCGGCGCCGACCGTGCCCCGGCCGGGGACGAGGTGCTCGTCCTTGGCCGAGCCGGTGCCGTCGGTGAGGTGGATGTGGTGCAGTCGCTCGCCGAGCCGCTCGGCCATCGCCACCGGGTCGGAGTGGGCGATCGCGGCGTGCGACAGGTCGATCGTGGTGTTGGCGTAGGGCTCGTCGGACGGGTCCCAGCCGGGGAGGTACATCTCGACGCCGCGGCGCACCGCGCGGCGCGACGACGCCCGCCACGGGTACATGTTCTCGACCGCGAACGCGATGCCGGTCGACTCCTCCAGCGCCGCGATGCCCTCGACGAAGCTGGCGGCGTACTCCTTCTGCCACCGGAACGGCGGGTGCACGACGACGGTCCGCGCGCCCACCTCGGCGGCCATCTCGGCCGAGCGCTGCAGCTTGCCCCAGGGTTCGGTCCCCCAGACCCGCTGGGTGAAGAGCAGGCACGGGGCGTGGACCGCACACACCGGGACGGCATGGTGGTCACTGAGCTGCTTCACGGCGGTGACCTGCTGGCTCAGCGCGTCCATGCCGACCATCACCTCGACCGCGTCGTAGCCGCACGAGGCGGCGTACGCGAAGGCGTGCGCGGTCGACTCGGGGTAGACCGACGCCGTGGACAGGCCGATCCGCAGTCCCCCGGGAGCGGCCGCGCTCATGCGACGGGTACCTGTGCCACGGGGCTCACCCCGAGTCCCCGGAGCGGCTGATGCGATCTATGCGCTCGAGGATCACGCCCTCGCGCAGTGCCCACGGGCAGATCTCGAGCGCTGACAGGTCGAAGATGTCCATCACGGCGTCGGCCACGAGGGCGCCGGGGACGATCTGGTGGGTCCGTCGAGCCGAGACACCGGGGAGCTCGGCCAGCTCGTCGTGGCTCATCCGCACCAGCTTGGGCAGCCACTCGGCAAGCGTCCCCGCCTCGAGCAGCCGTGAGACCAGCAGCCCCGCGTCGGCCGGGGCGGCACCGCAGATGCGGGCCAGCGACCGGAAGGTCTTGGAGGTCGCCACCGCGTGGTCGGGGCGGCCGGCGCGCAGCAGGCTGCCCGCCTCGCGGGCGATCTCGGCGCGGATCTCCCTGCGCAGCGCGCGCACCGTGTCGTCGTCCGGTGGGCCACCGCGGAACCACTTCGCCGCGAGCCGGGCGGCGCCCAGCGGCAGCGACCACGCGACGTCCGGGGACTCGTCGCCGCCGGTGGCGACCTCGAGCGAGCCGCCGCCGATGTCGAAGACCGCGAGCCGGCCGGAGGACCAGCCGAACCAGCGGCGCACGGCGAGGAAGGTCAGGCGGGCCTCGTCCTCCCCGGAGAGCACCTCGACCGAGGCGCCCGTCGAGGTCCGCACGTGGTCGAGCACGGCCTCGGAGTTCGTCGCCTCGCGCACCGCGGAGGTGGCGAAGCCGAGCATCTCCTGGCAGCCCTTGTCCTCGGCCACGACCAGGGCCTTGGCGATGAAGCCGGTGAGCGCGTCGACGCCGGTCTGCGACACCGCACCGGAGTCGTCGAGGTGCTCCGCCAGGCGCAGCGGCTCCTTGTAGGAGAAGGCCGGCAGCGGCGCGGCACCGTCGTGCGCGTCCACCACGAGCAGGTGTCCGGTGTTGGAGCCGATGTCGAGCACGCCCAGGCGCATGGCAACCAAACTACCGGTCCGCCCCGGGGCCGTAGGCTTGCGAGGTGCCAGAAGTGGACCTCGTCTTCCCCCGCGCCTTCGTCGAGTTCGCCGACCCTGCCGACGACGAGCAGGTCTTCCGCTGCGACCTGACCTGGCTGACGTCGAGCTACATGTGCATCTTCGGGCAGGGCTGCCCCGGCATCTACGCCGATGCGCCGGACGTCGGCTGCTGCACGCTCGGCGCCCACTTCTCGGACAAGGACGACCAGAAGCGGGTGGCGGGGTTCGTCGCCCAGCTCGACGAGGAGACCTGGCAGTTCCACCCCGGCCGCACCGTCCGCCGCGCCGACTGGATCGAGACCGACGAGGACGGCGAGCCCAAGACCAAGGTGCACGAGGTCGACGGCCAGAGCGCCTGCGTCTTCCAGAACCGTCCCGACTTCCATAACGGCGCCGGCTGTGCACTGCACTCGCTGGCGCTGCGGCAGGGCCGCGAGCCGCTGGAGACCAAGCCGGACGTGTGCTGGCAGCTGCCGATCCGGCGCACCTACCGCACCGTTGAGCGGCCGGACGAGACGTCGTACCTCGAGGTCACGATCGGGGAGTACGACCGGCGCGGCTGGGGGCCCGGCGGCCACGACCTCGACTGGTACTGCTCCGGCAACACCGAGGCGCACGTCGGCGTGGAGCCGGTCTACGTGACCAACGAGCCGGAGCTCGTGGAGCTCATGGGACGCCCGGCGTACGACGAGCTGGTGCGGCACTGCGAGGCGCACCTGCGGTCCCGCTCGGCACTGGCGATCCACCCCGCCGACCCGCACTGACCTGCAACCCCCCGGTCCTGCCCGTCGAGACATCTCGACGTCGAGAGACCTCGACCCCGGTGACCGAGGCCACGTGGCGATTGCCCAGAATGCCTGTATGCGCCTGGACCATCTCTCGTACGCGGCCGGCCCCGACGGGCTCGCTGCCACCGCCAAGCGCCTCGGGGGACTGCTCGGCACGGAGTTCCACGACGGCGGCGTCCACCCCCGCTTCGGCACTCGCAACATGATCCTCCCGATGGCGGACCAGACCTACCTCGAGATCGTCGAGGTGCTGGACCACCCCGCCTCCGACAAGGCGCCGTTCGGCCAGGCCGTGCGCGCCCGCTCGGCCCTCGGTGGAGGCTGGCTCGGCTGGGTCGTCGCGGTCGACGACATCAACGTCGTCGAGAGCCGGCTGGGCCGTGAGGCCGTCAGCGGCAACCGCCACCGCCCCGACGGCACCGAGCTCACCTGGAAGCAGATCGGCATCAACGGCCTGATCGCCGACCCGCAGCTCCCCTTCTTCGTGGAGTGGCAGAGCCCCCGCGAGATGCACCCCAGCACGGGCGCCGACCCCGAGCTGTCCCTGGCCTGCCTGGAGATCGCGGGCGACCCGCTGCGCGTCAGCGAGTGGCTCGGCGAGCCGGTCGAGGCGCCGCTCGAGGACATCAAGGTCGAGTGGGTCGCGCCGCACGGCACCCCGGGCATCATCGCCGCGCAGGTGCAGACGCCCGCCGGCCTCGTGCGCATCTGAGCCGGACCGCAGGAGGCCGGCCCTGACGCTGCCGCCCGGCGCGGTGCCCAGCCCGAACATCTGGCAGCACCCCGCGACGTACGAGCTCGAGAACCGCGCCGCCGACCCCGACGGCCGGCTCGAGCAGGCGATGCGCGGCCTCGCCGGCTGGCAGGGACGCACCGTCCTCGACCTCGGCTGCGGCTCGGGCTACCACCTGCCCCGCTTCGCCGAGGAGGCGGCGCGGGTGATCGGCGTCGAGCCCCACCCCGACCTCGTCGCGCTCGCCCGACGCCGCACCAGGTCGCTCCCCCACGTCGAGGTCCACCAGGGCACCGCCCAGTCGCTCCCGCTGTCCGACGCGTCGGTGGACGTCGTCCACGTCCGGTGGGCCTACTTCTTCGGCCCCGGCTGCGAGCCCGGGCTCGCCGAGCTCGACCGCGTCGTACGCCGCGGCGGCACGGCGTTCGTCATCGACAACGACGCGACCCGGTCGACGTTCGGGGCGTGGTTCCGGCGCGGCTACCCGAACGTCGACCCCGTGGCCGTAGAGCGCTTCTGGTCGACCCGCGGCTGGACGCGCACCCCCGTCGACATCCGCTGGTCGTTCGCCAGCCGCGCCGACCTCGAGAGCGTGGTCCTCATCGAGTTCACCCGCGAGGTCGCCGACGAGGTGCTCTCGACCCACGAGGGCACGGAGGTGGACTACGCCGTGAACCTCTGGTCGAAGGACTTCTGAGCCGGCGGCGGACCCTCAGCTCGTGCCGCGGATCGCCAGCGTCGGCGCCAGCAGCACGCCGGGCCGGTTGACCGGCGGGTGGGCGAGCAGCCCCTCCAGCGCCTTCACGATCTCCATCGCCACCTGCTCGAGCGGCTGCCGCACCGACGTCAGCCCCGGCGGCACCGTCTGCGCCACCTGGGAGTCGTCGAAGCCGACCACCGCGACGTCGCGGCCCGGCACCAGGCCCCGGTCGGCCAGCGTGTGCAGCACGCCCATCGCGAGGGTGTCGGAGGCGCAGACGAACGCCGTCGGCGACGCCTCGTCGAGCAGCACGGCGGAGGCCTCGCGACCGCTGGCGACGGTGTCCTCGGAGCGCGAGGCGAGGCCGGTGGTGGCCAGGCCGCGCTCGCGCAGCGCCTGGCTCCAGCCGGAGCGGCGGTCCTCGCCGATCCGCGAGTCCTTTCGCCAGCCGATCCACGCGATCCGCTCGTGGCCGCGGTCGAGCAAGTGGTCGGTGGCGAGGCGGGTCCCGGCGGCACCGTCGACGTCGACCCAGGGGTGGGTGGAGTCCGGGTTCTCCCAAGGGCGCCCGAACGCCACGAACGGCGCCCGGCGCGACTGCAGCCAGGTGGCCTGCGGGTTGCCGAGGTAGGTGTCGGTGATGACGAACGCGTCGACGGCGGTGGCCCGCAGCAGGTCGTCGTACCCGGCGAGCGGGTCCTCGGGGTCGGCGGGGAAGAGCAGCACGTGGTAGCCGCTCTCGCCGGAGCTCTCCACGAGGGTGTGGACGAACCGGTCCATGGTCGCGTTGGCGGTGCCCTCCTGCGCGGGCGTGAAGCGCAGCCCGATCAGGTGGGAGGCGCGGGTGCGCAGGTTGCGGGCGGCCCGGTTGGGGATGTAGCCCAGCTCGTCGATGGCCTCCTGCACCCGCACGAGCGTGTCAGCGCGCAGCAGGTCGGGGTTGTTGACGGCGTTGGACACGGTCTGCCGGGAGACCCCCGCACGCTCGGCGACGTCGGCCAGCGTGGGTGGCACCGCCGGGGCACGACCCGGCATCGCACGGCCCGTGATCCGCGACATGCCTCCCCCTCCTTGATCGATCCAACGACAGCATAGCCACGGCTGTCGGCGGGGTGGCCTAGCGTGCCGCGCATGCCGAGAACGACCCGATCCAGCTACCGGTGCAGCGAGTGCGGCTGGGAGACCGCCAAGTGGGTGGGCCGCTGCGGTGAGTGCCAGGCCTGGGGCTCCGTCGCCGAGGCCGCCGCGACACCCACCGCACGCTCCGCGGCCGGGCCGGTGACCTCCGCCGCCGTGCCCATCGGGCAGGTCTCGGTCGAGGAGTCCTCGTTCCGCACCAGCGGGGTGCCCGAGCTCGACCGGGTGCTCGGCGGCGGCCTCGTGCCGGGCGCCGCCATCCTGCTCGCCGGCGAGCCAGGTGTCGGCAAGTCCACGCTGCTGCTGGAGGTGGCGGCGCAGACCGCGCGCTACCAGCGACGCACCCTCTACGTCACCGGCGAGGAGTCCGCCTCCCAGGTCCGGCTGCGCGCCGACCGGACGGGCGGCGTCCACGACCAGCTCTACCTCGCGGCCGAGACGGACCTCGGTGCGGTGCTGACCCACATCGAGCAGGTGCGGCCCGAGCTGCTCGTCATCGACTCGGTGCAGACGATCGGCGCCAGCGGCGTCGACGGCGTCCCCGGCGGCGTCACCCAGGTCAAGGAGGTGGCGGCCGCGCTGATCCGGGTCGCCAAGACCCGCAACATCGCGACGGTGATGGTCGGCCACGTCACCAAGGACGGCTCGATCGCCGGCCCGCGCGTCCTCGAGCACCTCGTCGACGTCGTGCTCCACTTCGAGGGCGACCGCAACAGCCGCTTCCGGATGGTGCGGGCCATGAAGAACCGATTCGGTCCGGTCGACGAGGTCGGCTGCTTCGACCTGTCCCGCGAGGGCATCACCGCCGTCACCGACCCGACCGGCCTGTTCGTCGAGACCCACCACCAGCAGGTCCCCGGCACCTGCGTGGCGGTCACCATGGAGGGACGGCGGCCGCTGCTCGCGGAGGTGCAGGCGCTGGTGACCCCGTCGGCCTCCGAGCGGCCGCGCCGCACCACCTCGGGCGTCGACTCCTCGCGCGTCGCGATGGTCCTCGCGGTCCTCCAGCAGCACTGCGGCATCCGGCTCCACGCCCACGACGTGTTCGTCTCCACCGTCGGGGGCGCCCGGCTCTCCGAGCCCGCCACCGACCTCGCCGTCGCGGTGGCGCTCACCTCGGCGACCACCGGCTTCCCCGCCCCGCGGGGGGTCGTCGCGATGGGCGAGATCGGGCTGGCCGGCGAGCTCCGCCGCGTACGCGACCTGCCGCAGCGCATCGCCGAGGCCGGACGGCTCGGCTTCACCACCGCCGTCGTGCCGGGCGAGCCCGGCGACGGCCCGCGCCGGGGCGGCACCCGCCGCGTCGACGGGATCACCGTCGCCGACGCCCCCGACGTCGCCTCGGCACTGCACCTGCTGCGGCTCGCCGAGCCCCGGCAGCGCCACCTCCGGGCGACCGACGTCCCCCCGGAGTTCTGAGCCCGACGCCGCGCCAGCGACGGCCGCCGCACCCCTGGCGTCCGCCTGCCCCCTCCGCGACGGCCGATCTCCTAGACTGACGCCGCGGCGACCCTCGCCGCTGCCAGGAGGAGGGACCGCGTGGTGGCCACGGACCGCTCGGACGACACGCTGCGCCTGCGCGCCACGCTGGCCTCGATCGCGCCCGGGACTGCGCTGCGCGACGGCCTGGAGCGCATCCTGCGCGGCCGCACCGGCGCGCTCATCGTGCTCGGCCACGACAAGACCGTGGAGTCCATCTCCACGGGCGGCTTCGCCCTCGACGTCCCGTTCACGGCCACCGGGCTGCGCGAGCTCGCCAAGATGGACGGCGGGATCATCGTCGACCGCGACGTCACCCGGATCATCCGCGCGGCCGTCCACCTGATGCCCGACCACCGCATCCACTCCGAGGAGACCGGCACCCGCCACCGCACCGCCGACCGGGTCGCCCGGCAGACCGGCTTCCCGGTGATCTCGGTGTCGCAGTCGATGCAGATCATCGCGGCGTACGTCGGCGAGACGCGGCACGTGCTCGAGGACTCCGGCCAGATCCTGTCGCGCGCCAACCAGGCGCTCGCGACGCTGGAGCGCTACAAGCTGCGCCTCGACGAGGTCGCCAGCACGCTGTCGGCGCTGGAGATCGAGGACCTCGTCACCGTCCGCGACGTCGCGGTCGTCGCGCAGCGACTCGAGATGGTCACCCGCATCGCCCGCGAGATCGAGGACTACGTGCTCGAGCTCGGCACCGACGGCCGGCTGCTGTCGCTGCAGCTCGAGGAGCTCGTGACCGGCGTCGACGCCGAGCGCGAGCTGGTGATCCGCGACTACCTGCCCCCGGGCCGTCGCACCCGCAGCCCCGCCGAGCTGCTCGCCCGGCTCGAGGCGCTCTCGCCGACCGAGCTGGTCGACCCGGCCGCGGCCGCGAAGGCGCTGGGGCTCGGCAGCTCCGAGCACCTCGACGGCGCGGTCGCGCCGCGCGGCTACCGGCTGCTGGCCAAGGTGCCGCGGCTGCCCAGCGCCGTCGTCGACCGGCTGGTCGACCACTTCGGCACGCTCCAGAAGCTGCTCTCCGCCGGCGTCGACGACCTGCAGGCGGTCGACGGGATCGGTGAGCTTCGGGCGCGCAGCGTCCGCGAGGGGCTCAGCCGGCTCGCGGAGTCGACCATCCTCGAGCGCTACGTCTGAGGCCCGGGCCGGTCGCGACCTCAGCCGTCGCGCTGCGCCACCTGCACGACGGCAGGGCCCTGCTGGTCGCTCGCCGGCAGCCGGAGCTCGGCGACGACGCGCAGCCCGGCCGCCTCGACGAGGACCGCGAGCTGCTCCGGTTGCCAGCGGTACGTCGTCCACTGCACCGGGACACCGCCGTACGCCTCCGTGCGCGGCACGTCACCCTCGCCGGCGTGCGTCGCGATGATGACCTGGCCGCGGGGCACGAGCGCTCGCCGGAAGCTCGTGAGCACGTCCGGCAGGACCTCGCGCGGGAGGTTGAAGAGGGACCACCAGCCGAGGATCCCGCCCCAGGAGGCCGGCCGCAGGTCCAGGTCGGTGGCGGAGCCGACGCCGAAGCGGCACTCCGGGTGGAGCCGCCGCGCGTGGTCGACCATCCGCGGGGAGAGGTCGACGCCCGTGGCGTCGAGGCCGCGCTCGCGCAGGTAGCCCGTCACCGTCCCCGGTCCGCAGCCGACCTCCAGCACGGGGCCGAGGTCGCGGACCGCGTCGGCGAAGGTGTCGAGGGCCGCCCGGAGCCACGGCTGGACCCGGACGTCACCCATCCCCGTCGTCTCCAGCAGCCGCACGTAGCTGTCGGCGACGCGGTCGTAGGAGGCCCGCACCGCGTCGAGGCCCGCCACCGGACGGGACGATGCCGCGGGTCGGGTCACCGGTGCTTGGGCTTGGGCTCGGTCTTGCGGTCGCGGTCCTGGCCGCCGTTGCTGCCGCCGCCCGCGTTGCCGGCGTCCCGGTTGCGCTTCTTGCCCTGGCGGGGCTCGGCGGGGACGGTCTGGGTGATGACGGGTCGTTCCGGGGCGACGAGCTCGAACTGCACGTCGCTCGGCTCGCCGGCCAGCGCGGCCGCGGTGACGTGGTACCAGCCGGGCAGCGCCCAGTCGGTGTAGCGCGAGCACTCCTCGTCGGAACGGCGACCGGACCACCGGACCGCCACCTTCGACGTGACCGCCGAGCGGACCACGACGTCGCGGGTTCGGACGGAGTGCGGGCACTGCCTGCTCGACCAGATCTCGTCGGAGCCGGAGGTGATCTTCAGCTGCAGCGACTCCGGGGAGACGCGCCAGGTGCACGCCTCGTCCTCGATGGTGCGCAGCTCGAGGGCGATCCGCACGCTGCGGCCGCCGACCGCCCGCTCCACGGTCGGCGTCACTGCGACGTCCTGGTCGATGCAGGGTCCGTCGGGCTCGGCCAGCACGGGCTCGGCCGGCTTGCGGTTCTTCTTGCGCTTCTGCTTCTCCCGGTCCCCCTGGTCGGCCGCGGCGGTCCCGCCCGGCGTACCGGTGGGCGCCTCGCTCGGCGCGGCGGTGGGCGTACCGGACACCTGCACCGCCTGCTCCTCCTCGCCGGCACCGCCGACGAGCCGGGCCATCCCGAGGACCAGCAGGAAGACCGTCCCGAGGACGAGGACACGCCGGGTCCAGTAGACGCGGGCCGGCAGCGGCCCCCGGGTCAGCGCGGTCATGCGGGGAACGTTAGTGAGCGGACCGCCGCAGGGCCCGCTGCCACACCGACCTCCCTCGGATCGGTGCCGGAACCTCCCCCCACGGCAGCCCGAGCTGCCGGGTCACCTGCCGCCGCCGGACCCGCCCGTGCGCCGGAGCAGGTCGGCGGCGCAGGCCACGTGATCGTCCAGGTGGGCCCGGGCCGCGAGCTCGAGCAGGGACCGGGCCCGGCTCGCCAGCCGCTCCTCGTCGCCGAGCCGGGCGCTGACCTCCACGTCGGTGGCGAGGATGGCAGCCTGCATCGCGACGTAGACGTCGGTCTCCCGCGCCACGCGTCGACCCGCCTCGTCCACCCAGCGGCAGGCCTCGGCAGCGTCGCCGGCCGCAAGGGCGCTCAGCGCGAGGGCACGGGCAGTGCTGCCCTCCCAGCACGGGTCGGACAGCTGGCAGCTCAGCGCGAACGCCTCCTGCAGGTCGGGCACCCTGCCCGCCCGGCCCGCCGTCAGCTCGACCTCGGCGAGCACGGCCTGCGGCCAGGGCCGGAAGGAGACCCAACCCGCCTCCCGGACGACGTCGAGGCACTCGCGCAGCCAGGGTCGCGCGTCGTCCGGGCGGCCGGCGCGGAGCCTGCCCCAGCCGCCCAGCCCGAGGGCCCACGCAAGACGACGCCGGTTCCCGGTGCTGCGGGCGAGGTCGAGCGCCTGCTCCCACTCGTCCAGCGCCGCGTCGTGCCGGCCCCAGTCCGTCAGGTTGAAGGCCCGCACCGAGCGCACGGCCGCGAGCAGGTCGGGGTCGTCGGCCAGCGACTCGGCCCGGCCCAGGTGCTCCTGGGCGGCCGGGCGGCGGCCGGCCAGCGCGTCGACGTACGCCAGCTCGCGGTGGGCCGAGGCTGCGGTGCCGGGGTCGTCCGCGTCGAGGGCGACTGCCGCAGCCCGCTCGAGGAGCAGCGCGCCCTTGTCGTCGTGGCTGCGCACGGCGTGGACGAGCGCGGCCCCGAGCGCCCGCAGGCTGGTGCCCAGCACCCGGTCGTCGCCGCACTCCTCGGCGAGCCGCACCGCCTGGCGGAGGCTCTCGAGCCCCGCGTCCACCGCACCCGCGGCCAAGGCGGCCTCGCCGGCCTCCAGGAGGGTGACGGCCCGTGCCCTCGGGGGCACCCCGGGCGGGGCCGCGGCGACGTCGGGCCGGACGGCGCTGCGCAGTGCCGGCGACGGCGGCGCCCCGAGCTCGGCGACGAAGCGCGCCTCGATCTCGTCGACGGCGGTCGCTGCGGCCTCGTGCCGGCCCGCCTGCCGCAGTCCCGCCACCAGCAGGATCTGGGTGCCCTCGTCGAGCGGCCGGCGCCGGGCGGCGACCTCGGCGAGGGCCAGCGCCCGGTCGACGTCACTCCGGGCGGCGGCCACCATGACCTCGCGGCGCAGCAGGGCGTCGACACGGCTGGCCACCCGCTGACGCTGCACCAGCAGCCAGAGGTCGAGCTCGACGCTCCCCCGCGCGTCGACCCCTTCGAGGAGCTCGCCGACGGCCGTCGGCTCCAGCCGGCCCTCCGCCAGGTCCCGCACGTCCGCGGTCACGCCGTCGGGCAGGTCGGCCCGCAGCGGGTCACCAGTGAGGAAGTCCGGCGCTCCGAGCGCCCGGCGCACCGCGGCGAGGCACCAGCGCACCGAGCCGAGCGGGTCGACGGTCTCCGGGAACAGCTCGGCAGCGAGCTCGCGGCGGGTGACCGGCCGCTCCGCCAGCAGCACCCGCGCGAGCAGCGCCCAGGGCTGGTGCCCCCGCACCGGGACGACGACGCCGTCGTCGTCCGTGACCTGCGGGCTGCCGATGAGCCGGATCCGCATCGTCACCTCCCTGCCTCGCCGCCGGTCGAGCGTCGTGTTCGAGCATCGCGGCCGACCGTGTGACCGGGCGTGTGACGGGCCTGGGCGGGACAGCCTGCTGCGTCCCACGCCGGGTCACACGTCCCCCGACCAGTCTGCTCCCACGACCGTGGACCACGGTCCCGAACGAGAGGAGACATCCCATGCCGACCTTCCTGATCGAGCGCCGGATCCCCGGTGCCAGCACGCTCAGCCACGACGAGCTCGCCGACATCACGGCCACGTCCAACGGCGTCGTCGCCGGGCTCGGCGTCCCCTACCGCTGGGTCACCAGCTACGTGGCCGGGGACAAGATCTACTGCGTCCACGAGACCGAGGACGAGGAGACGATCCGCGAGCACGCCCGCTGCGGCGGCTTCCCCGCGGACCTGGTCGTCGAGGTCACCGAGCAGCTCGACCCCGACTTCCGGTAGCCCCCCGCCCCGGTGCCACGGGCGGCGATGACCGGCCCCGACCTAGGATCGCCGCGATGACAGACCCAGATGGGCCGCCCGGGCCCACCGCGCTCGCGCACCCCGTCGTCGACCTGCACGACCGGGTGCTGCGCTGGTACGACGAGCACGCGCGGGACCTGCCCTGGCGACAGCCGTCGGCCACCGCCTGGTCCGTCATGGTCTCGGAGTTCATGCTCCAGCAGACCCCCGTCGCCCGGGTGCTGCCCGTCCACGAGGCCTGGCTGGACCGCTGGCCCTCCCCCGCCGACCTGGCGCCAGAGCCCGCCGGCGAGGCGGTGCGGGCGTGGGGGCGCCTCGGCTACCCCCGGCGGGCGCTGCGGCTCCACGCGGCCGCGGGCGCGATCGTGCGCGACCACGGGGGCGTCGTCCCCGCCGACTACGACGCGCTGCGGGCGCTCCCCGGCGTCGGGGACTACACGGCCGCGGCCGTCGCGGTCTTCGCCCACGGCCGGCGGCACGCCGTCCTCGACACCAATGTCCGCCGGGTCCATGCCCGGGTCCTCGACGGCGTCGCGCACCCGCCTGCCTCGGTGACCCGCGGGGAGCGGGTGCGCGCCGAGCAGCTGCTGCCCGCCGACGACGCCGACGCGGCCACCTGGTCCGTCGCGGTGATGGAGCTCGGCGCCCTGGTCTGCACGTCCGCCCGGCCGCGCTGCGCCGACTGCCCGGTCGCCGGACGATGCGCCTGGCGGGCGGCCGGCCACCCGGCGTACGACGGGCCGCCGCGGCGGGGCCAGGCCTGGGCCGGGACCGACCGGCAGTGTCGCGGCCGCCTGCTCGGCGTGGTCCGCGATGCCCACGCCGCCGTGCCGGCTGCTCGACTGGTCGAGGCCTGGTCGGACGAGACCCAGCGGGAGCGGTGCCTCGCGAGCCTCGTCGACGACGGCCTGCTCGTGCCCGTCGAGGGCAACGCCTACGCGCTTCCCTGATTGGCGGCCTCCGGTCAGCCCGGCTGGCCTCCGGCCGCGATCGCGGCGACGGCCACCGCGAGGTCGGCGACGGTACGCGTCGAGCGCTCCCCGGTCAGGGGCTGGTCGAGCTGCAGGCCCATGAAGGTGGCGTCGAGGAGCGCCACCGCCCGGCGGGCCCGGCGACGCTCCGCCCCGGAGGCGACGAGGTGGTCCACCAGCGCGTTCACCCAGCGCTCGTTGGCCTCGCCGACGACGCTGGCGTAGGGCTCCCGGCCCAGCAGCCCGAGGGCTGCGGCCTCGACGTAGACGCGCTCACACCGGTCCATGCGCGGGGTGGTGCTCAGCGCCCAGAGGTCGAGCACCGCGCGACGCACGTCCCGCGACGGCGCCAGCGCCCGCACCTGGGCCACCGCGATGTCGTTGGAGGTGCGCAGCACGGTCGCGACGAGGTCGTCCTTGCCGTCGAAGTGGTAGAGCAGCATCCGGTCGCTGGTGCCGACGGCCGCAGCCAGGGGCCGCAGGCTCAGCTCGAGCAGCCCGTGCTCCAGCACGTACTCGGTGGCGGCGTCGGCCAGCTCGGCCCGCCGCGAGGTCTCCCGCGTCATCGTCCTCCTCGATCGCCGTCTCGACGCCGATTGTAGCGACTGCTACATTTGTAGCAGTCGCTACACACAGGAGGAGGGGTCATGGTCGTCGCCTGGACGTTGTTGCTGTCCGCCATCGGGGTGGAGGTCGCGGCCACCGCGTCGCTGCCGCGCACCCAGGGGTTCCGCGACCCCGGCTGGACGGCGTTCGTGCTGGGCGGCTACGCGCTCTCCATCTGGCTCCTCGCCCTGGTGGTGCGCGACATCTCGGTGTCGATCGCGTACGCCGCCTGGTCCGGCCTCGGCACGGCCGGCATCGTGACGATCGGCCTGCTCTTCCTCGGCGAGCGGATCGACCTGGTGAAGGCGGCCGCCCTGGCGATGATCATCGTCGGCGTCGTGGTGCTCAACCTGCACAGCACTGCCCACTGACCCCGGAAATGCGCCGACCCGCCCGAAAGTCTCGGGCGGGTCGGCGTCGGGACTGCTCAGGCGTCAGTCGCCGGACTTCGGCACGTCGCTGCCGCTGTCGGAGTCGTCCGGACCCTCGGCAGGGGTCTCGCCCTGGCCGACCTCGGCCGCCTCGAACGGCGGCAGGTCGGGCAGCACGTCGACCTTCTGACCCTTGAAGGTGAACGTCGCGCCGGGGCCCTCGCCCTCGACGTCGACCAGCACGATCTGGCCGGGGCCCACCTCGCCGTACAGCATCTTCTCGGCCAGGACGTCCTCGACCTCGCGCTGCACGGTGCGACGCAGCGGCCGGGCACCCAGCACCGGGTCGAAGCCCCGCTCGGCGAGCAGGTTCTTGGCGTTCTGGGTCAGCTCGATCCGCATGTCGCGGTCCTTCAGGCGGGTCTCCACCGCGGCGATCATGTTGTCGACCATCGAGATGATCTGCTCCTGCGACAGCGGCGGGAACACGATGATCTCGTCGACGCGGTTGAGGAACTCCGGACGGAAGTGCTGCTTGAGCTCCTCCGAGACCTTGTTCTTCATCTTCTCGTAGGAGCCCGCGGCGTCGCCCGCGGCGGAGAAGCCGAGGTTGACGCCCTTGGCGATGTCGCGGGTGCCGAGGTTGGTGGTCATGATGATGACGGTGTTCTTGAAGTCGACCACCCGGCCCTGGGAGTCGGTCAGGCGACCCTCCTCCAGGATCTGCAGCAGGCTGTTGAAGATGTCCGGGTGGGCCTTCTCGACCTCGTCGAAGAGGACCACCGAGAACGGCTTGCGCCGCACCTTCTCGGTGAGCTGGCCGCCCTCCTCGTAGCCGACGTAGCCCGGGGGTGAGCCGAAAAGCCGCGAGACGGTGTGCTTCTCGCCGAACTCGCTCATGTCGAGCTGGATCAGCGCGTCCTCGTCGCCGAACAGGAACTCCGCCAGCGTCTTGGACAGCCAGGTCTTACCGACACCGGAGGGGCCGGCGAAGATGAACGAGCCGCCGGGACGCTTCGGGTCCTTCAGTCCGGCGCGGGTCCGACGGATGGCTCGGGAGAGCGCCTTGACGGCCTCCTCCTGGCCGATGACGCGCTTGTGGAGCTCGTCCTCCATCTTGAGCAGCCGGGTCGACTCCTCCTCGGAGAGCTTCACGATCGGGATGCCGGTGGCGACCGCGAGCACCTCGGCGATCAGCTCCTCGTCGACCTCCGCGACCTCGTCCATGTCGCCCGCGCGCCACTGCTTCTCGCGCTCTGCCTTGCGGGCGATGAGCTGCTTCTCCTCGTCGCGCAGCCGGGCGGCGGCCTCGAAGTCCTGGCCGTCGATGGCGGCCTCCTTGCGCTGCCGCACGTCGGCGATCTTGTCGTCGTACTCGCGCAGGTCGGCGGGGGCGGTCATCCGGCGGATCCGCAGCCGCGAGCCGGCCTCGTCGATCAGGTCGATGGCCTTGTCGGGCAGGAACCGGTCGGAGATGTAGCGGTCGGCCAGCGTCGCCGCCGAGACCAGCGCCTCGTCGGTGATCGTGACCCGGTGGTGGGCCTCGTACCGGTCGCGCAGGCCCTTGAGCATCTCGATCGTGTGGGCGATCGACGGCTCGGCGACCTGGATCGGCTGGAAGCGGCGCTCGAGCGCGGCATCCTTCTCGAGGTACTTGCGGTACTCGTCGAGGGTGGTGGCACCGATGGTCTGCAGCTCGCCGCGGGCCAGCATCGGCTTGAGGATGCTCGCCGCGTCGATCGCGCCCTCGGCCGCACCGGCGCCGACGAGGGTGTGGATCTCGTCGATGAAGAGCACGATGTCGCCGCGGGTGCGGATCTCCTTGAGGACCTTCTTGAGGCGCTCCTCGAAGTCACCGCGGTAGCGGGACCCGGCGACCAGTGCGCCGAGGTCGAGGGTGTAGATCTGCTTGTCCTTGAGCGTCTCGGGGACGTTGCCGCGGACGATGTCCTGGGCGAGCCCTTCGACGATGGTGGTCTTGCCGACGCCGGGCTCGCCGATGAGGACGGGGTTGTTCTTGGTGCGGCGGGACAGGATCTGCATGACCCGCTCGATCTCCTGCTCGCGGCCGATGACCGGGTCGAGCTTGCCCTCCCGCGCGTCCTGGGTGAGGTTGCGGCCGAACTGGTCGAGCACCAGCGACGACGACGGCGCGTCGCCACCCTGGCTGCCGGTCGCGGCGCCCGCCGACGCGGACTCCTTGCCCTGGAAGCCGGAGAGGAGCTGGATGACCTGCTGGCGCACCCGGTTGAGGTCGGCGCCGAGCTTCTGGAGCACCTGGGCGGCAACGCCCTCGCCCTCGCGGATGAGGCCGAGCAGGATGTGCTCGGTCCCGATGTAGCTGTGGCCGAGCTGCAGCGCCTCGCGCAGGGACAGCTCGAGCACCTTCTTGGCACGCGGGGTGAACGGGATGTGGCCGCTCGGGGCCTGCTGGCCCTGGCCGATGATCTCCTCGACCTGCGCGCGCACGGCCTCCAGGGAGATGTCGAGGCTCTCCAGGGCCTTGGCTGCCACTCCCTCGCCCTCGTGGATCAGGCCGAGCAGGATGTGCTCGGTCCCGATGTAGTTGTGGGAGAGCATGCGGGCCTCTTCCTGGGCCAGCACGACCACCCTGCGGGCTCGGTCAGTGAACCGCTCGAACATTGCGCATCTCTCCTGACAGTCCGGGGCCCTCGCCCGCCTGGTCGACGGGAAGGGGACATGAGGTTCAACCCCACGGACAGCCTACGCGTTCCCTCCGTGGGCCAAACCTGGTCCGCTCTCAGCGAACAAGGCCCCCACAAGAGGCGAGCTGCCACCAGTTTCCCGAGCGTTCGGGCAACTGGTGGCAGCTCGCGTGGACCACCGGGGGAACTGCTGGCAGTTCGCCGGGGGGTGGGTCAGTGGGCGGCGTCGTACGCCTGGCGGACCTCGGCGGAGACGCGGCCGCGGTCGGGGACGTCGTAGCCGTTCTCGCGGGCCCACTCGCGGACCTCGCGGGCGCTGGGGCCGGAGGCGGACGCGGAGGACGAGGAGGACGAGCTCTTGCGGCCGCGGCGGGAGGCGGAGCCGACCTTGCGGGCGTGGCCGACGTAGCCGGCGAGCGCGTCGCGCAGCGCGCCGGCGTTCGCGTCGTTGAGGTCGATCTCGTACGACGTGCCGTCGAGGCCGAAGGAGACGGTCTCGGTCGCCTCGCTGCCGTCGATATCGTCGACGAGGACGATGTTCACCTTCTGCGCCATATGTCTGCCTCTTTCCGTAATCACCGAGGGAATGCGGACACTATGGCAGCAATAGGTGGTGCCGTGCGAATTGAATCGCCAATTCCTGTGAATAGCAGAAAAGGTGTGGCAACTATTAGGAGGCGTTGCGCTCGAAGACCAGAGCGAGCCCGCGCAGCGTGAGCCAGGGGTCGTGGTCGGTGATGCAGCGGCACTCGTCGAGGACCAGCGGCGCGAGGTGGCCGGTCGCGACCACGCTCAGCGCGGAGGGGTCCTCGAGCCCGAGCTGCACGGCCATGCGCGAGACGAGGCCCTCGACCTGGCTGGCGACCCCGAACACCATTCCGGACTGCAGCGCCTCGACGGTGTTCTTGGCGATCACCGTGCGGGGCCGCAGCAATTCCACGGTGCGCAGCTGGGCACCGCGTCGACCGAGCGCCTCGAGCGAGATCTCCATCCCCGGTGCGATGGCGCCGCCGACGTACTGGCCGGCCCCGCTCACGACGTCGAATGTCGTCGCCGTCCCGCCGAAATCGACGACGATGGTCGGTCCGCCGTAGCGGCGGGCCGCGGCGAGGGCGTTGACGACGCGATCGGCGCCGACCTCACGAGGGTTGTCGACGAGCACCGGGATCCCGGTCTTCACGCCCGGCTCGACCACGACGTGCGGCACGTCCGCGAAGTGGCGGGGCAGCATCTCCCGCCACTCGTGCAGCACCGAGGGGACGGTCGCGCAGACGGCGACGCCGGTGACCCCGTCGGCTCCCGGCGACTCGCGGAGGAGCCCGCGCACCATGACCGCCCACTCGTCGGCGGTGCGGCGGGCGTCGGTCGCGACCCGCCAGTGCGCGACGACCTCGAAGCCGTCGAGCAGCCCGAGCACGGTGTGGCTGTTGCCGATGTCGACGGCGAGCAGCGGGCCGGACTGCCCCGGTCGGGCGGACTGGGTGGTCACGGCCGCAGGTCCATGCCGAGGTCGAAGACCGTCACGGAGTGGGTCAGCGCCCCCACGGAGATGAAGTCGACCCCGGTCCCGGCGACCTCGCGGGCGCGCTCGAGCGTCAGCCCGCCGGAGGCCTCCAGGCTCGCCCGGCCTGCCGTGATCCGGACCGCCTCGGCCATCGTCTCCGTCGACATGTTGTCGAGGAGGATCTCCTCGCAGCCGGCCTCGAGCAGCGCGCGGAGCTGGTCGAGGTCGGTGACCTCCACCTCGACGCGCAGGCCGGGCTGGGCGGCGCGCACGGCCCGGTAGGCCTCGACGACACCCCCGGCGGCGAGGACGTGGTTGTCCTTGACCATCGCCCGGTCGACCAGGCTGAAGCGGTGGTTGACGCCCCCGCCGCAGCGGACGGCGTACTTCTGGAGGGCCCGGTGGCCGGGCAGCGTCTTGCGGGTGTCGAGGACCCGGGCGCGGGTGCCCTCGAGCGCCTCGACCCAGCGTGAGGTCGCGGTGGCGATGCCGGACAGGTGGCTGGCGAAGTTGAGTGCGGTCCGCTCGGCGGTCAGCAGCCCCCGCAGCGGTCCGCCGACCCGCATCACGACGTCCCCGGCCGCCACCCGGCTGCCGTCGGCGAGCCGGTCGCGGACCTCGACGTCGTCGCCGAGGACGACGTGGAAGACCGCTGCGGCCACGCCCAGCCCGGCGACCACGCCGGGCTCGCGCGCCCCGAAGTCGGCCCAGCCGCGCGCGTCGGCGGGGATGGTCGCGGCGCTGGTGACGTCGTCGGCCCCGCCGGGCAGGTCCTCCTCCAGGCCGCGGTGGATGGCGTCGACGACCGCGGCGGGGTCGAGGCCCGCCGCGACGAGCTCCTCGTGGAGGGCGTCGGGCAGGGCGCGGGTGGAGGTCTGGGTCACGGGGCGGCTCCGTCGGTGGCGGCGGCGGGGGTGAAGGCCTGGGCCATCACGCCCTCGGTCATGGCGGTGTCGAAGTGGCCGGCCCAGCGCCCGTCGTCGCGGGCCGGGAAGTCCTCGCGCCAGTGCGAGCCGCGGGTCTCCTCCCGGCGCTCGGCGGCGGCGGCCAGCGCCGCCGCGACGGTGAGCAGGTTGGTGGTCTCCCAGGCGTCCTGGTCGACGACGTCGGACGGGGTGCCGACCAGCTTCTCGAGGAGCGCGCCTGCCTCGGCCAGCCCCTCGGCGGTGCGTAGCACGCCGACGCGTGAGGTCATGACCTCCTGGAGCTCGGTGCGGACCGAGCCCGACACCAGGCCCGGCGTCCGCTCGTCGTACGCCGGAGCGGCGGCGGGACGCAGCTCGCCCGGCAGCACCTCGGCGATCCGGCGCGAGAACACCAGCCCCTCGAGCAGCGAGTTCGAGGCCAGCCGGTTGGCGCCGTGGACGCCGGAGCAGGCGACCTCGCCGGTGGCGTACAGGCCGGGCACGCCGGTGCGGCCCCACAGGTCGGTGGCGACGCCGCCGGAGGCGTAGTGGCAGGCGGGGGCCACCGGCAGCAGCTCGCGAACCGGGTCGACGCCGTGCTGGCGGGCGGTGGCGAGGATCGTCGGGAACCGCCGCGCCCAGAACTCCGACCCGAGGTGACGCGCATCGAGCCACATGTGGGGTCGGCCGGTGGCGTGCATGCGGCGGGTGATCGCCTTGGCGACGACGTCGCGCGGCGCGAGGTCGGCGAGCTCGTGCTCGCCCTGCATGAAGCGGCGCCCCTCGAAGTCGACGAGGAACGCGCCCTCGCCCCGGACCGCCTCGGAGATGAGCGGCTGCTGGCCCGTGGAGTCGGGCCCGAGGTACATCACGGTCGGGTGGAACTGCACGAACTCGAGGTCGCGCAGCCGGGCGCCGGCGCGCAGCGCGAGGGCCATCCCGTCACCGGTCGCGACGGCGGGGTTGGTGGTCTGCGAGAAGACCTGGCCGAGCCCGCCGCTGGCGAGCACCACCGCGCGGCAGAGCACCGCGCCGACGCCGTCGCGCTGCCCCTCGCCCATGACGTGGAGCGTCACGCCGGCCACGCCGCCGGTCCCGGGAGGGCCGTCGAGCAGCAGGTCGACGGCGAGCGCGTGCGGGATCACCTCGATCTCGGGGGCCCGCTCCACCGCGGCGGTGAGTGCGCGCTGGATCTCGGCGCCGGTCGCGTCGCCGCCGGCGTGGGCGATCCGGTCGCGGAGGTGGCCGCCCTCGCGGGTCAGCGACAGGACGCCGTCGGGGTCGTGGTCGAAGCGGGTGCCGAGGGCGATCAGCTCGTGGACGGCGTCGGGACCCTCGGTGACCAGCGCCCGGACGGCGTCGACGTCACAGGCCCCGGCACCGGCGACGAGCGTGTCGTGGAGGTGCTGCTCGGGGGTGTCCTCCGGGCCGAGCGCGGCGGCGATGCCGCCCTGCGCCCACTGGGTGGAGCCCGCGCTCAGCACGTCCTTGGTGACGACGAGCACCTTGGCGGTCCGGCCCAGCTGTCCGCGCAGCCGCAGGGCCGCCGTGAGGCCGGCGATGCCGGAGCCGATGACGACGACGTCGGCGGTCGTCGTCCACCCGGGCTCGGGGGCCGTCAGGCGGCCCGGGAGCCGGCGGACGGCGTCGGAGGTCATCCTCGAAGGCTAGCGACCCGCACCCGGGGCGCCCGTCGCGACAGTGTCGCCGCGGACGAGGCCCTGGTCGCCGAACGTCTCGGCGGGGTCGAAGCCGGTGGCCATGATCTTGTTGTCGGCGTCGACGAAGACCACGTGCGGCTTGTGCTCGCGCGCCTCGGCGGTCTCCATCTGGCCGTAGCCGATGAGGATCACCAGGTCGCCGGGGTGCACCAGGCGCGCGGCGGCGCCGTTGATGCCGATCACGCCACTGCCCCGCTCCCCCGCGATCGTGTACGTCTCCAGCCGGGCGCCGTTGGTGATGTCGACGATGTGCACCAGCTCGCCCGCGAGCAGGTCGGCGGCGTCGAGCAGGTCCTCGTCGACGGTCACCGAGCCGACGTAGTGCAGGTCGGCCTGGGTGACCGTCGCCCGGTGGATCTTGCTCTTCATCATGGTGCGCAGCATCAGCTGCCTCCTTGCACTCGGTACTGGTCGTGCTGGTCCTGCTGGTCGTGCTGGTCCTGCTGCTCGTGCGGGTCGTGCGGGTCGTGCGGGCCGGTCGTCCCGGGCGCCGCACCGAAGACGAGCGGGAGGTTGTCGATGAGCCGGGTGCTGCCGACGCGGGCGGCGATGAGGACCCGGCCCTCGCTGCCGGCGGGGGCACCCTCGGGCAGCGGCGCGAGGTCCGGGTCGGTGATCTCGAGGTAGTCGAGGTCGACCCCCGTCGCGAGGCGCATCTCGGCGCGGGCAGCCTCCAGCGCGGCGGCGAAGCCCTCCTGCTCCGCGGCGGCCTGGGCGGCCAGCAGGGTCCGGCTGAGGGCGACGGCCTGCAGGCGCTGCTCGTCGTCGAGGTAGGCGTTGCGGCTCGACAGGGCGAGGCCGTCCTCCTCGCGCACGGTGGGCAGGCCGACGACCTCCACCGGCAGGCACAGGTCGCGCACCATCCGCCGCACCAGCACGAGCTGCTGGTAGTCCTTCTCGCCGAAGAGGGCGACGTCCGGCCCGACGAGGCCGAGCAGCTTGGCCACCACGGTCAGGACCCCGCGGAAGTGGCCGGGTCGGACACGCCCCTCGAGCTCGTCGGCGAGCGGGCCCGGGTCGACCTGCACCTGCGGGTCGCCGTCGGGGTAGACCTCGTCGACCGCGGGGGCGAACACCACGTCCGCGCCCGCACGCGCGCAGACGTCCAGATCGGCCTCGAGCGTGCGCGGGTAGCGGTCGAGGTCCTCCCCGGGGCCGAACTGGAGGGGGTTCACGAAGACCGAGACGACCACGAGGCCATCGCCGGCGCGCTCGCGGGCGGCCCGCACCAGGGCGGCGTGCCCCTCGTGGAGGGCGCCCATCGTGGGGACGAACGCGACGGTGCGCCCCTCGCGCCGGGCGGGCGCGAGCAGGCCGGAGAGCTCCTCGCGGTCGCGCGCGAGGAGGGGGCGGGCGCTCACCGCGGCTGCCGGTCTGTCTCAGCGGCCAGGTCGGCGGCCCGGTCGGCAGCATCGTCGAGGATGCGGCGGATCTTGGCCGCCCGGATGGGTAGCAGCCGGCCGTCGGTGACGACCCGGTCGACGGTCGCGCGCGCCATCGCGACGTACGACGGCAGCGTGTGCGGCGCGGTGGCCGCGATCTCCGCCAGGTGACCCCGCACCGTCTCGGCGTCGCCGCGGACGATGGGCCCCGTGAGCGCGTCGTCGCCCCGGGCCAGGGCGTTGTCGAGGGCGGCGGTGAGCAGCGGCCGCAGGGTCAGCGCGGGGTCGTCGGCGCCCGCGGCGGCGAGCAGCTCCATGGCCTCGGCGACCAGCGTGACGAGGTGGTTGGCGCCGTGGGCGAGCGAGGCGTGGTAGAGCGCCCGGCGCTGCTCCGTGATCCAGAGCGGACGGCCACCGACGGCGCCGACCAGCTCGGTGGCGAGGTCGCGCTCGGCGGCGTCGGCGGTGAGCCCGAAGACACAGCCCTCGAGCCGGCCCAGGTCGAGCGGCGTGCCCGTGAAGGTCATCGCCGGGTGGGCGGCGACGCCGCGGGCCCCGACCGCGCGGGCAGGGGCGAGGACGGCCAGCCCGTGGCGGCCCGACGTGTGCACGACGTACTGGCCCTCGCGGAGCGCGCCGCTGTCGCTGAGCACCGAGACGACGTTGGGGAGCATGTCGTCGGGCACCGTGAGCAGCAGCAGGTCACAGGCCCGCGCGACGGCGCTCGGCTTCATCACCGGGACGCCCGGCAGGAGCGTGGCGATGCGGTGCCGGGACGCGTCGGACTCGCCGGCAGCAGCGACGACCTCGTGGCCCGCCGAGCGGAGCGCCGCGGCAAGCACTGCGCCGACGCGCCCGGCGCCGATGACACCCACTCGGAGGGGTGCGCGGCCCGATGCGGGGTGGGGGGCGGCGGCCTGCGGGGCAGGCGCGGTGACCGGGTGGTCCAACGTGGTCCAACCTTCCGTTCCAGTCCCTCCTGACCCCGGGGGGCCGGTGCGGGTACCGGACGTGTGCTCGGACAGAACACCCAATACTGTAGGCGCTCGCCCCTGAGGCCCGGAACGCCCGGGCGGTGTGACGAGGACTACCCAGGACACGTCAGGCCCCCGGGGCGGACCAGGCGGAGGAGGGCCCGGGTGGCTGCTGCGAAGAAGGTCGGGCGGCGGATGCTGCAGTTCACCTTCTGCATCCCCGGCACCCAGAAGGCCGCCACCACGTCGCTCTCCAGCCTGCTCGACAAGCACCCCTCCGTGCGGCGCGCGCCGAAGAAGGAGATGCACTACTTCGACCAGGAGGACCGCGACTGGGACCACCCGGACTTCTCCGACTTCCGGGTCCGCGCCCGCCTGGACCGGGTGGCGCTGGGCGACGCGACGCCGCTCTACCTGTGGTGGCCGCAGGCGATGCAGCGGATCCACCGCTACAACCCGGACATGAAGTTCGTGGTCACCTTCCGCGACCCGCTCGACCGGCTCTTCTCCCAGTGGGCCATGAACCGCAGCCGCTGGCCCGACGTGGCCCTGGACTGGCCGGAGTTCCTCACCCGGCTCGCGCCCGACGGGCTCGAGGACCGGATCCCCGACGGGATCGACCCCGGCGCCTACCGGATGCACTCCGGCGTGGTGCGCGGCTACTACGGCGAGCAGCTCGAGCGCGGCTTCGCTCTCTTCGGTCGCGAGCGCTTCCACGCCGTCGAGTTCGGCGCCTTCCTGCGCGACCACGCCGGCCACCTCGACGCCGTCACCGACTTCCTCGGCCTTCCCCGCTACGAGCAGCACCCCGACCTGCCGCACGGGATGCGCGGCAAGGACGCCATCGTCGGCACCGCCCCGAGCGGGCGCGACATCGAGGCGCTCGCGGAGCGGTACCGCCACGACTTCGCCCGGTTCCGGGAGCTGTCGGGACTCGACGTCAGCGGCTGGTCGCTGAGCCGGGTGCTCGACGGGACGCTGGAGCCCGACGAGCTCGCGGCGTCCTACGCGCGCAAGGTGGTCCCGCCCGAGGGGTCCTGAGCGGACGCCCGGCGAACCTGCTGCTCCGGCGGCACCGCCACCGGCCGCGGCCGTCGCGGCAGCCACCACTCGCTGGCGTAGCGGATCACGTGGTCCCACTCCGGCGGCGCCTCGAGCCGCACCACGCCGTCGAGGTCGTCCACGCGGCCCTCGCGCAGCGCCTGGAAGACCTCCCACTCGCGCAGCTTGCGCATGGTGCGGTCGGTGGCGCCCCAGGTCTCCTGGTCGGCCCAGTGGTCGAACTCGTCGCTGTCGAGGTACTTCAGCTCCAGGCACAGCCCCTCGGGCAGCCGCATCCGCCGGGTCTCGACCGGGATGGTGCGCAGCTCCCACTCGAACGCCTTCACGTAGCGGAAGCGGTCGCTCATCGGGAAGACGTAGTCCTCGTTGTTGATCATCCAGAGGTCCACGTAGGCGACCCGGTCGCTCTCCACGAACAGCGGGTGGCGCGGCATCCCCACGACCGCCTCGACGCCCTCGAGCTGCCAGGACAGGTCGGCGTACGTGGCGACGCCCTCGGGGGTGAGGACCATGTCGCCGTCCCACTTCATCGAGTAGGCGGTCGGCACGTGGGAGAACGACCAGTTGTAGAAGTAGGCGAGGTTGTGGACCGACTCCTCGGGGGTGGAGAGGTGCTCGGAGCCGCAGCGGCTCACCTGGAAGGGGTACGACGCCACGGTCAGCCGGTCCGCGGCGCCGACCTCCTCGGCGGTGCGGCGCGCGACGTCGGGCGTGCCGTCGTCGCTGAGGTTGTCGACGAGGACGACGTGCTGGACCGCACGGAACAGTGGCGGCAGCACCCACGGGAGGTTGCGGGCCTCGTTGCGCACCCGCAGCACCGCCGTCATCCCCGGCTCCTGGTCGTGCCAGTCCAGCGGCCAGTCGACCTCGAAGTCGGTGCGGCCCTCGAGGTTGCGGATCCGGCGGTGGCGGCCGGTCACCGCCGCTCCCGGCCCGCGCCCCGGACGACCCGGCCGGCGAGCCGCCGGGTGCGCAGGTAGGCACGGCGGACCGCGGAGCCATCCTCCGGCGCGCCGCCGACGGCGGGCCCGGCCGGGGCCGCCCCCTGCCGATCCGCCCGCTCCTGCTCGGCCCGTCGCACGGCGGCCGGACCGGCCGCGGCGATGCTGGAGTCCGCCAGCGCCTCCGCCTCGGCGTACAGGTCGGCGTAGGCGCGGCGCAGCTCGTCGAGGGTGCGGTGGCGCTCCGGGGTGTCCTCGGCCGGGTCGACCAGCGGGCTGAGCTGCTCCCAGGTCTCGGCCGCCAGCTCACGCAGCGAGGCCGGCACGTCGAGGTCGTCCCAGGTGGCGCGCACGCGGTGCAGCCCCGGGTCGACGAGCTGGTGGATCTCCTGCAGCGCCCGCAGGCCCGCGCCGGTCACCTCGGGCAGGGCGAGCTGCTCACCGACGCCGACGACGGTGCGGGTCCAGTCGTCGAGCAGGTCGTGGTAGGCCACGAAGGAGCGCGGCGTGCTGCGGGTGGCGCGCTCGGTGAAGAGCATGACGTTGGTCCAGCCGGCCAGCCGGGAGATGTCGCCGAGCCGTCCGCCGTAGTAGGTGTTCTTGCTGGCGACGACCTCGGCCGGCGGCCGCAGCATCGTGATCGTGGCGGTCCGGGCGTCGTTGCGGGCGGCGGCGACCCGCCACAGCCCCAAGAACCACGCGATCCGTGGGTCCTTCACGACCAGCGACGGCGACTCCTCGAACTGCCGGCCCAGCCAGTCGGTGACCCGCTGCCGGTTGGCCTCGCGGGTGCCGGCCTTGCCGGTGTCGTACCAGGCGCTGGGCCGCGCGTCGCCGGGGTGGACGTTGACACGCTTGAGAACCCGGTCGTGGAAGTCGACGACCCACTGCGGCTCGCCGAAGCCCTTGGGGTTGGTGCGGTCCGCGGAGACCTCGGGCTGCGGGACGTGGAGCCCGGTCTGCTTGAGGATGCCGGACATCAGGCTGGTGCCGCTGCGACCGGAGCCGGCGACCACCACGAGGGTGCGGGCCGGGTCCTCCGGCTGCGGGGTCGCGGCCATGCCCAACTCGCCGGCCAGATCGTCGGCCAGCTCGTCCGTCAGCTGGTCGGAGGGCCGGCCCGTCGGCTGTCCCGCTCGCGGGGCCGCACCGGTGGTGTCGGACATGGAGTCGTCTCCTGCGCAGGGGTCGTGGTGGCGCCGCGCACGGGCGGCGGCCGGTGAGCCACAATAGCCCGACCCGGACCCGTGCCGGCTCCCCCCGGGAGGCCGCTGCGGGCCACCCCGGCACGGCACGACGTGGCGGGGCCGACGGACCGAGGAGACCCGATGCCCGACTCGCCCGACACCGGCAGCCCCGCAGGCAGCCCGGCCAGCGGCACCGGGCAGCGACTGGTCCTCGTCGCCGGCGCCGGCCGCTCCGGCACGAGCACGGTCGCCGGCATCCTGCGCCGGCTCGGGCTCCACGTCCCGCAGCCCGAGGTGGTCTCCGACAGCACCAACCCCCGCGGCTTCGGGGAGCCGCAGTGGGTGGTCGACTTCCACGACGACCTGCTCGAGCACGCACGGGTGCAGGTCTCCGACGCCCGCCCGGTCGCCTGGGAGAAGGCCGGCGTCTTCGCCGACCGCCCCGGTGCGCGCGGCAAGCTCGGCCGCTGGCTCGAGGGCGAGCTGTCCGGCGCGGACCAGCTGCTCGTCAAGGACCCCCGGCTGGCGTGGTTCCTGCCGCTGTGGACGGCCGCCGCCCGCCACCACGGCGCCGCGCCGTCGTACCTCACGATGCTGCGGCCGCCGGCCGAGGTCGTCGGCAGCAAGCGCACCTACTACAACGACCGGCTGCAGGACGCCCACGGCGTCGCCGCCTGGCTGAACATGATGGTCGGCACCGAGCGGGCGACCCGGGACGGCGAGCGTACCTTCGTCCGCTACCACGACCTGCTCGACGCGTGGGAGCCCGTCGTGACCCGGGCGATGGCAGACCTGGGCGCCCGGCACGAGCCGGTCGACGTCACCCTCCGCGCCGATGTCGACGCCTTCGTCGACCCCGGGCTGCGGCGGATCCAGCTCACCTGGGACGACCTCGACCTGCCGGACCGCCTCGGCACGCTGGCCCGCGACGCGTGGTCCGCGCTCGACGCGCTGGCCGACGACCCGCGAGACGCTGCGGCCGTGGCGACGCTCGACCGGGTCCACGACGAGTACGCCGACTACTACGCCGAGTGCGAGGAGGTCTCCCGCTCCACCGTCATCGCGGTGCGCGCGGCCCGGCCCGACAAGCCCGGCAACAAGCACCGCAGGCCCGGCGTCGCCGCCGGCAGCCCCGCCCCGGCCGCGACCGAGCCGCCGACCGCGCGTGAGGCCGGCCGCGCGCTGGCCGTCGCGGTGGCCCGCAGGCTGCCCCGCCCGGTGCGTCGGCTGCTGCCGCGCAGCGCCCGTGAGCGACTCCTGGCGCGGTCGGCGCTGCCCCGGGACTGAGCAACACCCGGTTGGGCGGCCCCTAGACTCCGCCGCATGAGGCTGCGCCGTCGAGAGCCGGACCCGCTGCTCAGCGTGGTGGTCCCGGCGTACCAGGTCCGCGACTACCTCGCCGACTGCCTGGCCAGCATCCTCGACCAGTCGTGGCGCCACCTCGAGGTCGTCGTGGTCGACGACGGCTCCACCGACGGCACCGGTGACATCGCCGACGAGATCGCGGCGCGCGACCCGCGGGTCACCGTTGTCCACCAGGCCAACGCCGGGCTCGGCGCGGCCCGCAACGCCGGCGTCCGCCACGCCACCGGCGAGTACCTCACCTTCGCCGACAGCGACGACCTGCTCGTCCCGGGGGCGTACGCCGCCATGGTCGGCAGCCTGCAGCGCAGCGGCTCCGACATCGCCATCGGCGCCGTCGAGCGGCTGCGCGGCGAGGAGCGGTTCATGACCCCGCTCATGAAGGAGAACCACCGCGCCGGCGGCGAAGCGGTGCGGCTGGAGGAGCGGCCGCTGCTGCTCGCCGACGTCTTCGCGTGGAACAAGGTCTACCGGCGCCGCTTCTGGGACGAGGCGAAGCTCGAGTTCCCCGCCGGCGTCCGCTACGAGGACCAGCCGGCGCTGACGCGGGCGCTCGTGGCCGCCGGCACCCTCGACGTGCTCACCGAGCCGGTCTACCTGTGGCGGGTCCGGGAGGACGGAAGCTCGATCAGCCAGCAGCGGTCGGACCCGCGCGACCTGGCGGACCGGCTGCTGACCAAGAGGTGGAGCACCGAGACGGTGCTGGCCGGCTGCTCCGGCGCCACCCGCCACGTCTGGTTCGCTCGGGTGCTGCCGATCGACATGTGGGAGTACTTCCGTGCGGTCCCCGGCTGCGCGGACGACTACTGGGCGATGCTGCGCGACGGCGTCCGCGAGCTCTGGAACGACGCGACGGTGCCGTTCGAGGAGACCGCGCTGCCGCTGCGGCAGCGGCTGATGGGCTGGCTGGTGGGCCGGGACCGCCGCACCGACCTCGAGGCGCTGCTCGAGCACCTGGACCGCAACCCGGGCCCGCTCCCCCATCGCGAGCTCGACGGCCGCACCGTCGTGGACCACCCGTTCGCCGACGACCCCGACCTGCCGGCCGCACTGCTGCGCCCCTGACGACCAGGGACCGACGTAGGGGGCTGACCCGGGGTGGCGGGCCCGGCCCGCCACCCCGGGAGTCAGTCAGCCGACCAGACCCTCCTCGGCGAGGAAGTCGGCGGCGACGTCCTCGGGGGTCTCTCGGTCCACGGCGACCCGGCCGTTGAGCTCGGTGAGCTTCTCGGTGGTGAGCGCCGCCATGAGCGAGTTGAGGAGCTCCTCGATCTCGGGGTTCTCGTCGAGGAACTCGGTGCTGACGGCCGGCACGAGGTTCTGCGCCGGCTGGATCTGCTGGTCGTCCTCGAGGAGGACGAGGCCCTGCTCCTCGAGCGTGCCGTCGGTGGTGCTGGTCAGGCCGAGCTGCGACTCGCCGTCGAGCACCGAGCGGTAGGTGTCCTGGCTCGCGAAGCCCAGCGGCAGGATCTTCTCCACGTCGATGCCGTAGACGTCGGTCAGCCCACCCTCGCAGTCGGGGCGCCCCTCGCAGTCGGGGGCGGCGGCCAGCGTCACGGTCTTGCCCTCGAGGTCGGACAGCGTGCTGACGCCCTCGGACTCGGCGTACTCCTGCGTCACGAAGAACGCGTTGGTGTCGGTGGCGGCGGAGGGGTCGAGCAGCGTGATCCCCTGCTCCTCGAGCAGGGCCTCGGCGTTGCTGATGGTCTCCGCGGCGTCGGAGGTCGTCAGCCGCTCGGCGTCCTCACCGTTGGTGGTGGTCTGCAGGTAGTCGACGATGCCGCCGACGTACTCCGGGACGACGTCGACGTCGCCCGGGAAGATCTGCATGTACACGTCGCGGGTGTCGACGAGGTCGACCTGGGGCTCGTAGCCGGCGTCGGCGAGCAGCTGCTCGTACATCGCGGCGACGAGCACCGCCTCGGGCGAGAAGTTCTGCCCCGATATGCGGACCTCGCCACCGCCGCCCGCGGGGGACTCGTCCCCGGCGGCGCCGTTGTCGAGGTCGTCGCCGGCGCACCCGGCGAGGGCGAGCAGGCCCGCCGCGGCGACCGCGGCCAGGGAACGTCGTGCGTGCATTGGTGTCACCTTCTGTGTCCCGCGGCCGTGCCGCGCGTGTCCGGTTGTAGCCCCGTCAGGCACCCATCATGTCGTGGTCCCGGTGACTGGCCGCGCATCCGTCCCGTCCGCGGACCGGCCCGGCGTCGGGTCCGCCATCCGCTGGGCGGTCGCCGCCAGCAGCTCCAGCACCAGCGCCACCACCGCGACGACCACCGCGCCGGCGATCCCCTTGGAGTAGTTGGAGCGGAAGAAGCCGTCGGTGATGACCCGGCCGAGCCCCGGGCCGGCGACCAGCGCGGCGATGGTCGCCGTCGCCCAGACCTGCACGAGCGCGAGGCGCACGCCGGAGATGATCAGCGGCAGGCCCAGCGGGAGCTCGACGCGGAAGAACTTCTGGGCGCCCGTCATCCCCATGCCGTCGGCCGCCTGCCGCACGTCGGCGTCGACCTCGCGGATCGCGACGTACCCGTTGGTGATGATGGGCGGCAGCGCGAAGAGCGTGAGCGCGATGAGGGTGGCCAGCCCGGCCCGTCCGTAGGGGCCGAACGACTGCACGCCCGGCCAGTCGGCGGTGACCAGCAGCGCGAGCAGCGCGAAGGTCGGGATCGCGCGGCCGATGTTGGAGATGTTGATGGCGAGGAAGCCGCCGCGGCCGAGATGGCCGAGCCACAGCGCGACCGGCAGGCCGACGGCGACCGACAGGCCGAGGGCCGTGAAGCTGAGCAGCAGCTGCTGGAGCATGAGCCGCAGCAGGCCGCGGTTGCCCTGCCAGCTCGCCGGGTCGACGAGGTACTCCCAGGTGTCCACGAAGATGTTCACGGCGCGGCCACCCCCCGGGTCCAGGGGGTCAGTGCCTTCTCGGTCAGCACCAGCACCACGTCGAGCAGCACCGCCAGCACGACGCACAGCAGGGCGGCGGTGAAGAGCTGGGCGCGGAAGTTGGTGGTGACGCCCTCGCGGATCAGGTTGCCGAGGCCGCCGTACGCGACCAGCGACCCGACGGTCGTCAGCGCCACGGTCGAGACGGTGGCGACGCGGAGCCCGGCCATGATCACCGGCAGGGCGAGGGGAACCTCGATTCGGAACAGCAGCCGCGCCTGGCCGTACCCCAGGCCGGTGGCGGACTCGCGCACGTCGTCGGGCACGCCGCGCAGGCCCTCGAGCATGCTGCGCACCAGGATCGTGAGGGCGTAGAGCGCCAGGCCGATCACCACGGTCGTGGGGCTCAGGCCGGTGAACGGCACCAGCAGCGGGAAGAGCGCCAGCGACGGCACGGTGTAGATGCCGGTGCTCACGCCGAGCACCGAGGCCTCCAGCCGCGGGAAGCGGCGGGCCAGCAGCGCCAGCGGGAAGGCGATGAGGACGCCGGCGAGCACCGATGCGACGGTGATCAGCACGTGCTCGGTGGTGGCGTCGAGGATCTGCTCCTGCCGGTCGGTGACGTACTGCAGGCAGACCCACTCGTTGACCGTCCTGCTGTAGCAGCTCGGCTCGGCCGCCTGGACGAGTAGGGTCACGGGCATGGACGTTACCGCGGCCGAGCCGGAGACGCCCCCGATGATCCGGCTCAACGGCGTGGGAAAGACCTATCCGGACGGGACCGTGGCGGTCCAGCAGCTCGATCTCGAGGTGCGGCGCGGCGAGCTCGTCGTGCTCGTCGGGCCGTCGGGGTGCGGCAAGTCGACGACGCTGAAGATGATCAACCGGCTGATCGAGCCGACCACCGGCACGATCGAGATCGACGGCCGCGACGTCACCCACCAGGACCCGGTGCAGCTGCGGCGGGGCATCGGCTACGTCATCCAGCAGGTGGGGCTCTTCCCCCACCAGAAGATCGTCACCAACGTGATGACGGTGCCGCTGCTGTACGGCGAGTCGAAGGCGCACGCCCGCGAGCGCGCCCACGAGCTGATGGAGATGGTCGGTCTCGACGCCGCGACGTACGCCGACCGCTACCCGCACCAGCTGTCCGGCGGGCAGCGGCAGCGGGTCGGGGTGGCCCGCGCGCTCGCCGCGGACCCGCCGGTGCTGCTGATGGACGAGCCGTTCGGGGCGGTCGACCCGGTGGTCCGGGTGCGGCTGCAGGACGAGTTCCTGCGGCTGCAGCGCGAGCTCGACAAGACCGTCGTGCTGGTCACCCACGACATCGACGAGGCCGTCCGCATGGGCGACCGGGTCGCGGTCTTCGCCGAGGGCGGGCGGCTGGCGCAGTACGCCACACCGGTCGAGCTGCTCGGCCGGCCGGCCGACGACTTCGTGGCCGACTTCGTCGGGTCGACGCGCGGGCTGCGGCGGCTGACGGTCACCCCCATCGACCCGGCCCACCTCGAGCCGATCGACGACGTCAGCACCGGCGACCTCGCCGCGGCGATCGACGTCGACGCCACGCTCGAGGAGGCGCTGGCGGTGCTGCTGCGCGACGACCGGCCCATGGTGGGCGTCAAGGACGGCGCGCGGTTCGTCGGCGTGCTGACGCCGAACGGGATCCACCGGGCGCTGCGGGCGTCGCTGCGGGAGCCGGCCGAGCCGGCTGGCTGAGGCCCGCCGCCCTGTCGGGTGCTGGCGGGTCGCCCCTGGCGCCCCTCGCGTCACACCGCTCGGCCACTCCCGGCGCTTCTCGGGCACTGCAGTGGCCGAGGAGCGAGGCGATCCCCGGATATCCGGGGATCGCTACGCCACCGGCCGTCAGCCCTCCGCGACCGTCACGTCCCGGTGCCAGGACTCGGTGACGTACCGCGTCTGCCAGCCCATCGAGGTGTAGAGGCCGGCGGCGCCGGTGGGCGAGTCGGCATCGACCTCGAGGCCGACGCGGTCGCGGCCGCGGGCGGCGGCGTCGGCGATGATCGTGTTGAGCAGGCCCTTGGCGACGCCCCGGCCGCGGGCGGCCTCGAGGACGCCGAGGTAGGCGACGTAGGAGCCGTCGGGGCCGGTGTTGCTCTCCGAGACGGTGCCGACGAGCGCACCGATCGGCTCACGGTCCTCGCCGGTGCCGAGCTCGGCCAGCCACCAGTGGTCCCAGCGGTGGCCGGGGTCCTCGCGCAGCCGGTACAGGAACTCCTCGAAGGTCTCCTCGTAGGAGTTGAAGTGGTCGACGAAGGCGCCCTCCAGCACCTCGTGGAGCTCACGCAGGTCGGTCTCCTCGGGCATCCCCGAGCCGGCGCGGCGGACCCGGCGGAAGACGACCTCGCCCTTCTGCCAGTGGGCAGGGTCGTCGACGAGCGTCGCCTCGTCGGGCGTCACCGGGCGGCTCATCTGCCACCAGGTGCGGACCCGCTCGAAGCCGGCGCCGGCCAGCCAGCGGTGCTGGCGCTCGTCGTCGGCGAACGCGCCCGTGTCGATCTGCTGCACCTCGAGGCCGCGGGCCCTCCCGACCTCGCGGGCCTGACCCACCGCCCACTCGAAGAGCACCGTGGAGCAGCGGTCCGCGACGTCCTCCGGGATGTCGCGCTCGACGATGTGCACGAACAGCATCCGGCCCTCGGCGCGGTCGTGGACGCTGCCCCACGCCCGGATCTCGCCGTCCGCGTCGCGCAGGACGACGTTCTCGCGGGTCCGCAGCCCCTGCTCGGACACCTCGACGAGGACGTCGTCGACCGAGGCGCCCGCCCAGCCGCGGCCGTGGCGCTCGTGGGCGCGCAGCAGCTGGGTCAGCCGGGCGACGACGAAGCGGTCGCTCGGGTCGGGCGGCTCGACGGTCCACCCCCGGGGCAGTGGCGCGTCGTCCGGAAGGACTTCGTCGGGATCGCTCTCGAAACGGTTGTCCTCGGGAATCACCCGCCCATCCTGCCGTATCCGGGGAAGCACGAAGCCACCCGGCACGGCCGGGTGGCTTCGTGTGTGGGGCTTTCGGGCGCGAGCCGCGCGCCCGGATCAGGCGTGGCGGACGACCGGGGCCTGCTCCCAGGCGAGGAGCTCGGCCTGCAGGACGTCGATCTCCTTCTCGAGCTCGGCAACCCGCAGCGCTGCCTCGGTGGCCCGCTTTTCGGCGGCCTCGAGACGCGCGAGGGTCTCGCGGCCGTGCTTCTCGGCGACCTCGGCGCGACGCGCCTCGGCGTTGAACTTGCGGGTGGCGTCGACGGCGCGCTTCTGGGCGGCGGTCAGCGCCTGCTCGAGCTCGCCCAGGGCGTGCTCCTGGCGCTCGACGCGCTGGCGCATGCTCGTGGCGAACGTGTGGTGCTCGGCGGTGCGCTGCTCGGTGAGCTCGCGGTAGGCCTGGGCCTGCTCGGCCCGGTCGCGGGCGGCGTCACGCCGCGTCTGCATCAGCTCGGAGTGGGTGATCCGGGTGGCGGCGGCCCCGAGCGCCACCGAGAGGACCGCAGCGGAGGTGACGACGAGCCACGCTCCGTGCACGACGGCGCCGGCCACTGCCGACGCCGCGAGGACGATCAGTGCGACAGCGACGGTGAGCCTGGCGCTCCGCTGTCGTCGACGAGCCTGAGGGGAAGCCATGTTCTCAGGTTAGGGCTCGCGGGGCCCGGAACGGACGCGACACGCGCGCTCGAGCAGGAGTGCCGTGACGGCGATGCCGAGGCCCCCGACGGCGGCCACCGCCGAGCGCCACACCCGCTGGGTGCCGAGCTCGGTGTCGACGCCCAGCCAGCTGACCGCGTAGCCGGCGTACGCCCCCGCCACCAGGGCGCCCACGAGCGCGCAGGCCCGCGCCAGCACCAGCCGGTTCACGGCCCGGTGAGGCTCGAGGTACTCGCGGCGCACGTGCACCGTGCGCCAGGTCAGCCACGCAGTCGCCCCGAGGATCGCGGTGACGAACAGCAGCCCCATCGGCTGCAGCCACGTCACGATCGGCGCCGTGCCGAGGGCGCGCTCCCCCAGCGGCCGCAGCAGCCAGCCGCCGATGAGGCCGGCGACCGCCCACGGCAGCAGGGCCCGCGGCGGCGTCGGCTCGAGGTGCCCCTCGGGCTCGGGCGGCTGCCCGTCCTCCGACAGCTCGTCGTCGGACGGGTCGCGGCTCACTGCAGCTCGATGGTCAGGTCGTCGCGGCGGGTGACGCCCGACCGGTCGACCTTCTCCAGGAGCTCGGCGATCGGGCCGTGGTCGGGCAGCACGGCGTCGGGCTCGAGGTCGTGCCACGGCTGGAGCACGAAGGCCCGCTCGTGCGCGCGCGGGTGCGGAAGCTGCAGCGAGTCCTCGTCGGCGCGGCGGTCGCCCACCACGATCAGGTCGACGTCGAGCGTCCGGGGCGCGTTGTGGACGTCGCTGCGCTCACGGCCGTAGGCGTCCTCTATCGCCAGCGCACGGTCCAGCAGCCGGTTGGCGGCGAGGGTGGTGTCGGCCAGCACGACGAGGTTGAGGTAGGGCTTGGCGTCCTCCGGGCTGTCGACCGGCTGGGTCTCGTAGACCGCCGACACCGCCGTCACCCACACGTCCGGGGTGTCCGCCAGTGCGTCGACGGCCCCCTGCAGGGTCACCTTCCGCTCGCCCAGGTTGGAGCCCAGGGAGAGCACCACGCGGCGGATGGGACGCATCTCGCCGGTGAGCGTGTCCGCGTCGACGATGTGCGGGTTGGGGGTCTCAGTCACGGTCGGCCCTCGCGTTTCCGGGTGATCGTCAGGGCGACGTCGGTGAACGTCGCGTCGATGGGTGCTTCCGGCTTGTGAACGGTGACCCGGACCCATTGAACCCCGGCGTCCAAAAGGCAGACGTCCGCGACGCGCTGGGCAAGGGTCTCGATCAGGTCGACCGGATCTCTCTCCACGGCGGTCTTCACCGCGGCGACGAGACTTCCGTAGTCGACCGTGTCATGCAAGTCGTCCGAGGACGCCGCCTGCGTGGAGTCGACCCCCATCGTGAGATCGATCACGAACGGTTGGCCCTCCCGCCGCTCCGCCTCGAAGACGCCGTGGTGGGCGAAGCACTCGATGCCCGTCACGCTCAGCTCGTCGGTCCCGATCGGCGTGCTGCCGAGATCTTCGGTCACGGGTCTCCTCCCATCGCGGCCACGACGCGCAGCGCGTCGCGGTGGGCGCGTACGTCGTGCACGCGCAGCCCCCAGAGCCCCTCGCGGGCCAGCAGCACGCTGAGCGCCACGCCGGCGGCCTCCCGGTCGTCGACGGGGCGGGGCGTGCCGTCCTCGTCCGCCAGCAGGTGGCCCAGGAACGTCTTGCGGCTCGCGCCGACCAGCAGTGGGTGGCCGAGCCCGCGCAGCTCCGCCAAGCCGCGCAGCAGCGCCCAGTTGTGCTCGGCGGTCTTCGCGAACCCGAGGCCCGGGTCGAGCACGATCCGCTCGGCGGCGACCCCGGCCGCCAGCATCGCGTCGACCCGTCCCGCCAGCTCGTCGCGCACGCCCGCCACGGCGCCGCCGGGGCCGTCGTACACGGCCCGCTCCTGCATCCGGTCGCTGTGGCCGCGCCAGTGCATCGCGACGTAGGTGACGCCCGCGTCCGCCACGGCCGGCAGCATCGCGGGGTCGGCGAGCCCGCCGGAAACGTCGTTGACGATGGTCGCGCCCGCCTCGACCGCGGCCCGCGCCACCTCGGCGCGCATGGTGTCGACGGAGACGGTGGCCCCGGCACCGGCAAGCGCGCTGATCACGGGGACGACGCGGGCGAGCTCCTCCTCGATCAGCGGCCGGGTGGCGCCCGGGCGGGTGGACTCGCCGCCGATGTCGAGGACGTCGGCGCCCTGGCGCACCAGCTCGAGGCCGTGCGCGACGGCGGCGTCGGTGTCGGCCCAGCGGCCGCCGTCCGAGAACGAGTCGGGGGTGACGTTGACGACGCCCATCAGCCGCGGCAGCGCGGCCGCGGGCCGGGTCGCGGGCGTCGGGTCGCGTCCGAGGGGGGTGTCCACCAGGCTCCCCGGCTCAGTGGTTGCGGTGGATCAGCGCCATCGCCTCGGCCCGGGTGGCGGCGTTGTGCATCATGCCGCGCACCGCGGAGGTGATGGTGCGGGCGCCGGCCTTGCGCACCCCGCGCATCGTCATGCACAGGTGCTCGGCCTCGATGACCACGATGACGCCCTTGGGCTCGAGGATCTCCATGAGCGCGTCGGCGACCTGCGTGGTGAGCCGCTCCTGGACCTGCGGGCGCTTGGCGTAGACGTCGACCAGCCGCGCCAGCTTGGAGAGCCCGGTGATCTTGCCGGAGTCCGAGGGGATGTAGCCGACGTGCGCGACCCCGGTGAAGGGGACCAGGTGGTGCTCGCACATCGACCACAGCTCGATGTCGCGCACCAGCACCATCTCGTCGTGACCGAGGTCGAAGGTGGTGGTGAGGACGTCCTCGGGCTTCATCCGCAGCCCGCCGGTCAGCTCGGCGTACGCCCGGGCGACGCGCGCCGGGGTGTCCTTGAGGCCGTCGCGTTCGGGGTCCTCGCCGATCGCGAGCAGCAGCTCGCGGACCGCCCGCTCCGCCCGCTCGTGGTCGAAGTCGGGGAGGTCGTCCCGCGGCGGGAGGTGGATCGGGTCGGTCATCGCGGACCCTCGCCCGACGGACCCGGCGGCTCGCTCGGCGGCACGCCGAGACCGGGGTCGCCGTGGACGTCGCCGCCGGCGCCCGGGGGCGTGATGATGACGCCGCCCTCGCCGTGACCGTCGGCACCGTCGGCCCCGTTGGCCCCGTCGGCCCCGCGGGCGCCGTTGGCGACGGCCCGGTCGCGAATCTCCTGGGGGACCTCGATCGGCGGGATCGTCGACGGGATGCGGTGGGGCGAGCCCGTCCAGGCCGGCCGCGCCTCGCGCCGCCGCAGCGGCTCGAAGATCCGGGCGACCTCCTCCTTGTCGAGGGTCTCCTTGTCCATCAGCGCCAGCACGAGGGCGTCGAGGACGTCGCGGTTCTCCTCGAGGATGTCGAAGGCCTCCTGGTGGGCGTCGGCGAGCAGCCGCTTGGTCTCCTCGTCGACCACCGCGGCGACGTCCTCGGAGTAGTTCCGGGCGTGGCCGAGGTCGCGGCCGAGGAACGGCTCGGAGTTGGACTCGCCGAGCTTGATCGCGCCGAGCCGCTCGGTCATGCCGTACTGGGTGACCATCGCGCGGGCCAGGTTGGTGGCCTTCTCGATGTCGTTGCCGGCGCCGGTGGTCGGGTCGTGGAAGACCATCTCCTCCGCGGCGCGGCCGCCCAGCATGTAGGCGAGCTTGTCCAGCATCTCGGAGCGGGTCTGGGAGTACTTGTCCTCGTCGGGCAGCACCATCGTGTAGCCCAGCGCCCGGCCGCGCGGCAGGATCGTCACCTTGTGCACCGGGTCGGTGCCGGGGAGCGCCGCGGCGACGAGGGCGTGGCCGCCCTCGTGGTAGGCGGTGATGAGCTTCTCCTTCTCGCTCATCAGGCGGGTACGGCGCTGCGGGCCCGCGATCACCCGGTCGATCGCCTCGTCGAGCGACTCGTTGCTGATGAGCTTCTGGTTCTGCCGGGCGGTCAGCAGCGCCGCCTCGTTGAGCACGTTGGCCAGGTCGGCGCCGGTGAAGCCGGGGGTCCGGCGGGCCACGCTCATCAGGTCGATGCCCTCGGCCATCGGCTTGCCGCGGGAATGGACCTTCAGGATCAGGTGACGGCCGTTGAGGTCGGGAGCGTCGACCTGGATCTGGCGGTCGAAGCGGCCCGGCCGCAGCAGGGCCGGGTCGAGCACGTCGGGCCGGTTGGTCGCGGCGATGAGGATGACGCCGCCGCGCACGTCGAAGCCGTCCATCTCGACGAGCAGCTGGTTGAGGGTCTGCTCGCGCTCGTCGTGGCCGCCGCCCATGCCGGCGCCGCGGTGGCGGCCTACGGCATCGATCTCGTCGATGAAGACGATAGCGGGGGCGTTCTCCTTGGCCTGCTCGAACAGGTCGCGGACCCGGGAGGCGCCGACACCGACGAACATCTCGACGAAGTCGGAGCCGGAGATGGAGTAGAAGGGAACGCCGGCCTCACCCGCGACGGCGCGGGCGAGCAGCGTCTTGCCGGTGCCCGGGGGCCCGTAGAGCAGCACGCCCTTGGGGATCTTGGCGCCGACGGCCTGGAACTTGGCGGGCTCCTGGAGGAACTCCTTGATCTCGCCGAGCTCCTCGATGGCCTCCTCGCAGCCGGCGACGTCGGTGAACGTCGACTTCGGCATGTCCTTGGAGATCAGCTTGGCGCGCGACTTGGCGAACTGCATGACGCCGCGGCCGCCGCCGCTCTGCACGTTGTTCATCAGCCACAGGAAGACCAGGATGATCAGCAGGAACGGCAGCACCGTGGCGAGGATCGAGCCGATGACGCTCGGCTTCGGCACCTCGGTGTTGTACTCCTCAATCTCGCCGGCCTCGACCTGGTCGGAGACGAGGGCCTCGAGCTCGTCCTGGGTCTCGCTCAGCCAGAACGACGTGACCTGGCGCCCGCCCTCGCGGTCGACCGAGTCGTCCAGGGTGGCCCGGATCTGCTGGTCGCCGTCGATGAACGTGAGCTCCTTCACCTCTCCCGAGGCGATGTAGTCGTTCATCTGGGACGTGGTGATCTCGTCGTACTCGCTGCCGCTGGCGAAGTACTGCAGGGCGAGGAGCACGCCGATGACGGCGAGCAGGCTCCACACCCACGGACCCTTGAATATGCGCTTCACAGGCTTCTCTCGAATCAGGATCTGCTGAACCCACGACGGTACACGTCGTCGGCAATCACGATTCTCTCAGGAAATGCGGCGGAACCGGAGGGCCGACCGGACGGCGCCGGACCGGAGGGTGCTCAGGAGTAGACGTGGGGCGCGAGCGTGCCGATGTCGCGCAGGTTGCGGTACCGCTCGCGGTAGTCGAGTCCGTAGCCGACGACGAACTCGTTGGGGATGTCCCAGCCGACGTACTTGACGTCGACGGGCATCTGCAGCGCCTCCGGCTTGCGCAGGAGGGTGCAGATCTCGACGCTCGCGGGCTCGCGGGAGTTGAGGTTGGACGTCAGCCACGACAGCGTCAGGCCGGTGTCGATGATCTCGTCGACGATCACGACGTGGCGGCCCGAGATGTCGGTGTCGAGGTCCTTGAGGATCCGGACGACGCCGCTCGACTTGGTGCCGGAGCCGTACGACGAGACGGCCATCCAGTCCATCTCGATGTGGCGGCTGAAGCTGCGGGCGAGGTCGGCCATCACCATGACCGCACCGCGCAGGATCCCGACGATGAGGAGGTCCTGCCCCTCGTAGTCGGCCTCGATGTCCTTGGCCAGCTGGCCGAGCCGCTCCTGGATCTGGGCCTCCGTGAAGAGGACGTTGACCAGGTCGTTCTCCACGTGGGATGCGTCCATGCCCCGGGAGCCTACGTTCAGCCGATCCAGGCCCTCGCGTTGGGGCGCGTCCGGCTGGGCCTCGTCACCTTCAGGGTGACCGCCCGGGAGCCCGAGGCCTTCAGGAACTCGTCGCCCTTGTACGACGCCCGGAGGGCGTAGCTGCCCCTGCCGAGCTTCCCGAGCACGATGGTCAGCTTGCCCTTGTTGGCAGGACGCAGCACCCCGGAGCCGAGCACGTCCCCGTCGCTGGTCACGGTCACCTTGCCGGTCGGCACCAGGCCGTCGCAGGCGACGTCGTCACAGCCGACGCTCACGGTGACCCTGCCCTTCTCCGAGGTCGTGATGCTGCTGTCCGCGAGCTTGGCGCTGGTCTTCGACTCCTGCGGCTTGCGCTGCAGCACCACGTCGCCGAGGGCGCGGACCCAGCCTCCCCTCGCAACGGTGACCTCTTCGACGGTCCTCGAGAAGTACCCCTTCTTGGAGAAGGTCACGTCGTAGGTGCCCTTGCCACCGACGAAGAGGCCGAAGTAGCCGGGCCGGGGGGCGCTGTTGCCGTCGGGGTCGTCGTAGGAGAGGTCGGATGCGGCCACCACGCCGCGCTGGTTGACCGCCTGGACCGTCACGTCGAGGACCGGGCGGTTGCCCTGGTCGACGACCACTCCCCAGATCTTCGGCTCAGGAGCGGCCGCGGCAGGCGTGACGGCGAGGCCGGACAGGGTCAGGCCGAGGGCCGAGACAGCGAGTGCGCACACTCGCACAGAGGACGAACGGACCATGGAAGGCCTCCTGGAGAGGCCCGGCAGCTGCCGGGAGGGGGGGGAGCGGAGCGAGTACATGATCGGCACGCCGCCGGCTACCTCGAGGCGTTTCGTCCATTTCTTCACTTTCTCGCTCATCCCCGGCCGACGCCTTCCGGGGGCGGGGCTCGAAGACCCCGCCCCCGTTCGGTGAGTCAGCCCAGCGACGGCATGGGTCGACCGTGTGCCTTGCGGACATTCAGGACGACCGCTTCGGACCGGGAGCGTTCGAACCGTTCGGTCCCGGCGTACACCGCCAGCACCCGGTGCGAGCCGGCACTCAGCAGTGGCAGCCGAACCGTCAACCGTCCGTCGTCGGACCGCTCGACGTCGACCGTCCGCATCGTCATGCCGTCGACGCGCAGTCGCACCTGACCGACCACCGGCCTGTTGCCAGGACTGCTGACGTTGACCTTGACCAGTGCTCGCTCGCCCGCCCGCACGACCGGGTCCGGGATGCGGACCCTGGTCCGCGTCGGCGACGCGGGCGGCTCGGGGACCGCCACTTCGTCGCTGCTCGCCGACCCGTCGGCGTGCCCGTCCCTCGCGGCGGTGACCACGGCCATGAGGTCGCGACCCTGGTCGGCCCTCGTCACGGCGTACGTCGCGGCCGTCCCTCCGGCGATGGGCTCGCCGTCCCGGAACCACTGGTAGCCGAACTGCAGGCCGGTTGCGTCCCACCTGCCGTCGCTGACGGTCAGCGTGTCGCCGAGTCCCGTGTCGCCGGTGATCACCGGCGAGGAGAGCGCGGTCGCGGCGTCGCCGATCCCGACCAGCACGGCGGTCGAGGCTGCGCGGCCCTCGGGACGTCCCTCGGCCGTGGCCGTGACAGACACCGACAGCTGGCGGCCGCGGTCGGCGGGCATGGCCCGGTAGTCCGCCCCGGTCGCGCCGGCGATCGGCTCACCGTCCCGGCGCCACTGGTAGGCGAAGGCCAGCCCGTCGACGTCCCAGGTGCCGGGGTGGGCGGTCAGCACGCGGCCGACCTTGGCCACGCCCGTGACGGACGGGGATGCGGTGGCCTTAGGTGCCTGCGGGGGCTCCGGGGTCCCGCCACCGCCGCCACCGCCGCCCGGGGCAGCCTCGACGGTCGCCGACTGCAGCTCGAACGACACCGGGTCGAAGCCGACGACCGCGCCCGTGCCGTTCTCCTGCACGTAGTCGGGACGCCGCGCGATCGAACGGACCGTGATCCTCTTGCCCTGGTCGGCTCCGGTCAGGGTGTATCTGTCTCCCGTCCCGACGACCTCACCGTCGCGCACCCACTCGATGCGCTCGTGCTCCAGGCCGCCGTTCCACCCGCCGGGGGTTGCCGTGAGCACCTGTCCCACGCGAGGCGTGCCGGTGAGCACGGGCGCATCCTTCGGCTGGGGCTGCTGGGCACCGGGGCACTGCACCTTGATGAGCAGGTCGAGCCGCGGCGGCGGCACCGTCATCGCGTTGGTCGTCGTGACGTCGCAGAGGACACCGCCGCTGCGGGCGTCTGACACGGAGACCTTGTAGTCGTCGGGCGTGACGTCCCAGCGGAAGAAGCCGGTCTCCGTCGTCCGGGACGGGTTGGCGACGTTCACCGTCGGGTCCATCACCGACTCGTCGCCGTCCTCGACCGGGAGGAAGGCACCGTTCTCCTCCTTGAGCAGCGTCACCATCGCACCCGGGATCGGCCGGCCGTACTGGTCAGCGACGATGCCGGACGGGTCGATGTAGACGGTGAAGCTGGTCGGCTTCTCGGCACACTCACCGTCGATCTCGGCCGGCACGTTGGTCTGGATGGTCGCCAGTCCCGTCGCACTGAAGCCGGGGATCGTGCCCGTGTACTGGCCCTCGGGGTCCTCGGTCATCGTTCCGGTCATGGAAGGGGCGCCGTTGCTGAAGACGACGGTCCAGGTCGGGTCCTCGACGCCGGCACAGCCGCTGACCTGCAGTGTCTGCGACGTGGCGTAGAACAGAGACGGGATCGTCTCGTCCTCGTCGTAGAACCGTCGACCGCTGTCGGGAAGCTCCGCCGACGGCGGCATGGGAACCAGCCCCTCGAGCTCGATCGGCAGCGAAGCGACCTCGCCGCGCCGCACCACGACCTCCTGGACGGTGCCGAACAGATCGCTGCGCCACGGGGCGTCGACCCGGACGGAGTACCTGATTCCGGCGTCGGTGGCCAGCAGGGTCGGGGCAGCACCGTCGGCGCCCACCGCCTGTCCGTCCTCGTTGGTCGTCAGGTGCTGGCAGTCCCAGGCACGCACTCGGCAGACGGTCACGGAGGCTCCCTGGACCGGGTTTCGAGGCGCAGTGGCACGCTGCACGCTCAGGTCGAGCGTGCCGACCCCCTCATCGGCACCCAGGATCCGGCCGACGTGGGCGTAGCCCCACCCGTCACGGTGTTCGGCCTTCCGGGCGGCGACGAAGACGGAGAGCCACTTCCCGCCGTCGGCCGCCACCGGCGTGTAGCTGTCACCGGTCCCGACCCGGTCACCGCCGACGTACCACTCGTAGGTGTACCCGTCCGGCTCGACCTCCCGGCGATCGGGGTCGTACGAGACCCAGGTGCCAAGGTCGAGAGTGAGGAGGCTGCCCACCCTGGGCGTCCCGGCGATGACGGGGCTCTTCTCGTTGTAGAGCGCGGGAATGTCCGTGACCAGTCCGGTGGGCGCTGAGGCCACGGTCACGGGCGCCGTACCGGCGGCGCCGGCTGCGGTCTCCTCGACGTGGATGCGGTATCCGGCCAGCCAGGACGGGATCTCGTAGGAGTCGCTCTCGACCCCCCACAGACGGAACCGGAAGTCACGAGCGCTGTCGCCGTCGGCCCACCCGGGCACGGCGTACCACTCATAGGAGAGGTCGACATCTGCGGGCGACCAGGTGCCCGGCTCGATCGTCAGCATCCTGCCGGCCTTCGCCTCGCCGGACAGTGCGGGAGCCACGAGGTTGTCGGCCGCCCGGGACCCGACCACGACCGAGTCGGACTCGGCCGAACCGTTCTCGTGGCCGATCTTGGTTGCGGTCACCGAGACGGAGATGCTGTCCCCGGCCTCGACGCCGTCCGCGGACGCGACCGTGTAGGTGTCACCGGTCGCGCCAAGGATCGGCGAACCGTTGTTGACCCACTGGAACTGGAAGGCGAGCTGACGGTCCGGGAACGACCACTCACCTGGGTCTGCCGCCAGCGTCTCTGCCTCGGCGGCAACGCCGCTGATGGACGGCTTCACGAAGTTCGTGGGCGCAGCCGAACGGAGCACGTCGGCGCCGTTGGAGGTGGCCTCTCCGCTGGAGTGGCCGGCCCGATGTGCCAGGACCCGCACCGACAGCACCCCGTCGACATCTGCGCTGCGCACGATGTGGTGCCTCGAGTTCGCACCGGCGATCGCGGCTCCATCCAGCAGCCACTGGTAGGAGTAGCGGTCCGCCGTCGGGGACCAGGTCCCAGGCTGAGCCGTGACGCGCTCGCCGGCGCGGAGAGCCGTCGGAATGTACGGTCCCGCTCCCGGCGTGCTGACGGGCGCTGTCCCCTTCTCAATCAGCAGGGCAGTCGAGTCGGCGGGGACGGGCGCCGCACCAGCGCGACGGGCTGTCACCCGGGCCGCGACCTCGGCGCCGAGGTCAGCGACCGTCGGCACGTAGTCGCGCTCGGTGGCACCCGCGATCGGCTGACCGTCACGCAGCCACTGGTACCCGAAGACCAGGTCCTCGCGGTCCCAGTCCCCGTCAGAGGTCGTGAGCAGGCCGCCCACGCGCGGCTCACCCGTGACCTGCGGCTGGGCCACGTTCTCCGCAGCCGCTGCCGGATGGACCGTGACCACGACCTCGCCCTCGTCGGTGCCGCCGGCGCCGTCGGTCACCTCATAGGTGAACCGGTCGGTGCCGGTGAAGTCGGCCTCGCTGGTGTAGCTGCAGACGCCGCCTTCGCAGGTCACGGAGCCGTGCTCAGGCTCCGAGACCGAGCCCGGCACCAGCGACAGCACGTCGCCGCGGTCGGGATCGGTGTCGTTGGCGAGGACGTCAACGGACGCGGTCTCGCCGCTGATCGCGTCGAGCGTGTCGTCGACCGCCGTCGGCGGCCGCAGGACGGGGCTGCCGCCCACGCCTGCGAAGCCGAACAGGAAGGTGTTCGGCGTGCCGAGGGTCGGCCCATCCTCGGTGCTCGGCTGTCCGAGCGAGTAGGCCTCCGCCTTCACCGCGGCGAGCCCGGCCAGAGCGGCCTGCTCGTCACCGGCAGCACCGTAGAACGTCCGGAACTCCTGGGTCTCACCCGGCGCGAGCGCGGGGAACTGGAAGTCGAACAGGGCACCGTGGTCGTCCGGTCCCGCGTCGGAGAAGTCGCCTGTGAGCCCTCTCCGGGAAGGCTTGCGCAGCGGATTGGCCGACGCGAAGCCGTCATTCGAGTTGTAGACGAGCTCACGGGCCTCGCCAGTCACCATCGTGACGTACTCGTTGAAGGCCGTCGGTTCGATGTCCCAGTCCATGACTCGGCGATAGCGAAGGTCCATGGGCGCGTCGGAGATGTTCTGAACGCTGACCTTGACGTCGTAGACGTTGTCACTCTCTTCCGAGGGCACGTAAACGTGGGTGACCCGGAAGGTGTCGTCGACGTTCACAACCGACTTGGCGGACCTGCCATCGGCAGAGACGTCAAAGCCTTCGAGCATCAGGTTCTTCGAGATGCCAGCGCTATTGTTCGCGAAGCCTCTGACACGTGACTCTGCGTCGGCGACGCCCCATCCTTCGCACTCGCACCCGGCCTGCGTGCCGTCGTTCCCGGTCGCGTCGTACTGCAGACCGATCTTTGGGCCAGCCAGGTTGAGCTGCCCAAGGCAGTTGACACCGAGCGAGACGGTGCCGTTGCTGATGACCTCTCCTTGGCAGGGGTCGAAGAAGATGGGGTCTACCCGGTAGGACTCGATGTCGGCCGACACCTCAAACGTGTCCGCTTCGCGGCCCGAGGCAGCACCCCCGAGCCACCGGACCTCGTCGTCGTGGACGGCCCGAATCGTGTAGATACCGCCGCGGTCGACGTGGTCGAAGCGGTAGTTGCTCACGCCGTCGGCCGCCGTCGCAGATCGCGCAGGGAGATCGGCCGCCTCGCTGGGGTGGTCGCCGGCGCTCCAGACTGCCTCCTGACGTTCCAACCCCTCGGGAGTCGCACGGAAGAGCGTGAGATGAGCCGCGAGCGGGATGCCTTCCGTGTCCACTACGGAACCCTCAACGACTGCAGTCTCGCGCGCGGTGAGCGCGATCGCCCCCAATGCCAAGGTCTCGAAGGACGCGATAGTGATTGTCTCGCCATCCAGGTACGCGGCCCCCTTGTAGGCGACACCATCGACATTGCCGCCCCGAACCTCCACCGCGTACGTGCCGGGGGTGAGCGCCCTACTGAATGACCCGGGCTGCTCCGCGGTGGCGTCACCGGTCCGAGCGGTGAAGGCATAACCGCGATCGACCTCGCGGAAGATCACGCGAAGTCCGCCGAGGCCAGAGCCTTCCGCGTCCGTCACTCGACCCGTCAGCGTGCCGTTGGCGGGATACATCGTTTGAACGCCAAGCCACCGCGACTCGCCCCCTTCAAGCCGAATCGGGCCAAGCTCACTGGGCTCGAGAGCGCGCTCGTCCTCGGGAACCGTCGAGAATCGGACGACGTACTTGCCGGGCGGCAGCTCGAAGCCGTAGAAGCCGTGCTGGTCCCCACCCTCACGCGGATCGGCATAGGTCAGCTCGGTCGCCACCGGAGTGTCGAGATCGTCCTCGGAGAACACCTGGACCTGGATGCCGTCCAGCGGCTTCCCGTCCTCGTCACGCACCACACCGAACATGCGCGTGACCTGCTCAGGCAGCGCGACCGTGTCGAGCGTGAGGGTCTGACGCCCCACCACGTCGACCGGCTCCCCGCCGTTGTAGCTGACTCGCCCGTATCGCGTCTCCCCGTCGACCCAGCGGCCATCGAACGTGACGGTGTAGCGGCCCGCGGGGAGGTCGAGCCGGAAGAAGCCGGCCTGGGTCTCGTCGCCTGCGAAGCGCGGACCCGTTTGGGCCCAGTAGGTGTGCCCGTTGTCGACGTTCTCAAGCTCAACCTGAACGCCATTGAGCGGCTGACCCAGCTCGTCGGTGACCGCGCCCTCGACCGACCCGGGCCGCCGCGGCATCGTCACGTCGTCGATGTGCAACGTCTCCCCGTCAGCGACGGTGAGCGTGCCCCCGTCCTCCGGACGCCAGGTCGAACCGAGGTCGCGCTCGTCGTCGGGGAGGACCTCGAAGCTCAGCCAGTAATCGCCGGCCGGGACGTGGAGACGGAAGAAGCCGTGCTGCGGCCCACCGGGGGTCTCCGAGGCGTAGGTCAGCTCGCTGACCGCCTGGTAGCCGTGGTTCCCCTCGACCTCGAACGCCCTCACCTGGATGTTGTCCAGAGCCTGACCCGTCTGATCGCGAACCACGCCGGTGATCTGCGAGGTCGTCGGCGGCGCGACTGTCAGCCTCGCGTGCACCGAAATGGATCCACTCGTCGAGTCGTCGATCGTGAAGGTGCCGGGCTCACCCCGATCGGGCATGTGGCGCGTCCCGTCTCCGAACGCCGGCCTGTACTGCCCGCTGTCGTCGTTGTAGCCCAAGACGTACTCGCCGGGTTCAGCGATCTCCAGGGTCGCTTCACCAGCATCGGTTCGCACCCAGCTGCCGTCGACGTAGTCCCACCATTGATCGGCCTCGTTCCAGCGGAACAGGGAGACGTCGATCCCGTCGAGGGGACCGCCCTCCCGGTCCGTCACGAGAACCTGGACCGTTCGACTGGCTGCAGTCGTCGCGGCACCCGCGATCGATGGCAGCGCGGAGACGACCAGCAGAAAGCTGGTGAGGACGAGCAGGAGCGCTTTGGGCGCGCGGCGATACCAGGACATTGCTTCCCCCGTATGTGCAGAGCTGGTGTGGCGCGGTGCCGCCGAGTCGCGCAGCCGTGCGGGCGGATTCAACTCCCGCCGACCGGTCGCGGGGAAGGGCTTTGGGGCCGAACCACCCGTTGTGACTACCTGCGGGTAACGACTGGGGTCATACGCGGTCCAGACCTCTCATCGCGACGCGCGGTCGGTCCGGCGTGGTCCTTGCCAAGGTGGCTCGGGACGGTGTCCGATTATCGGTTGATCACGACCTGGCCGGTTGACGCTCGAACCCGAGCATCCGCTCGCGGCGCAGGAACCGCAGATGCCCGGGCAGGTCGACCCACCGCTGGCCGTGCCAGTCGGTGACGAGGGCGTCCATCGCGAGGACGTGCTCGTGGAAGAGCTCGGCGGGCGGCGACCCGGCCGCCAGCGCGGCGAGCCGCAGCACCCGGCGGCGCACCGGGTCGGGCATCACCTCGAGGTCGGCGACCGGAAGCCGGTCCCCCAGTCCCGCCAGGGCCTGGTCGGCGAGGTCGTCGAGCAGCTCCATGTCGCTGCGCAACAGGTCGGCCGTGCGCGCCAGGCTCGCCGCCACACCGGGCCCCAGCTCCTCCTCGAGCACCGGCAGCACCCGGTCGCGCACCCGCACCCGGGCGTAGCGATGGTCGGCGTTGTGGGGGTCGTCCCAGACCTCGAGGCCCTCGACCTCGCACGCGGCCAGCGTCTCGGCGCGCGACAGGTCGAGCAGCGGCCGCCGGTAGCGGTCGAACGCGCGGCGCATCCCGGCCAGCGACCGGCCCCCCGAGCCGCGGGCCAGGCCCAGCAGCACGGTCTCGGCCTGGTCGTCGCGGGTGTGGCCGAGCAGCACGGCGGCCGCGTCGAGCCGCTCGGCCAGCTCGCCGAGCACGGCGTACCGGGCCTGCCGCGCGGCGGCCTCGGGGCCGAGGCCGCGGACCCCGACCTCGACCCGCGCGGACACGGTCTCGTCCACGCCCAGCGCCGCCATCCGCGCGACAACCCGCTCGGCGTGCGCTGCCGACCCATCCTGCAGGCCGTGGTCGACCGTCGCGCCGACCACCCGCCAGCCTGCCTTGCGGGCCTCGAAGACGGTGGCGGCCAGCAGCGCCGTCGAGTCGGCCCCGCCGGAGCAGGCGACGACCACGGTGCGACCCGGGTCGACGTCGGCGAGGCCGCGGCGTACGGCGAGGCGTACGGCCGCGACGGCCGGGTGCAGGGTCACGGCCCCGGACCTAGAGGACCCGGGCGACCCAGGCGTCGGGGTCCTTGATCTCGGCCTTGCCGGGGAGGTTCTCGGGGCGCTCCCACACGGCGTTGAAGTCGTCCATGCCGACCCGGTCGACGACGCCCCGCACGAAGCGGGCGCCGTCGCGGTACTGCGCCATCTTCGCGTCGAGGCCGAGCAGCTTGCGCAGCATCTTGTCGAGGGTGCCGACGCCGCGGCGGCGCTTGTCGAACTTGCGGCGGATCTCGGCGACGGACGGGATGACGGAGGGCCCGACGCCGTCCATCACCACGTCGGCGTGGCCCTCGAGCAGCGACATGACGCCGGTGACGCGGTCGAGGATCTCGCGCTGCTCGGGCGTGCCGAGCACCTCCATGAGGTTGCCGCTGCCGCCGCGGACCACCTCGCCGATCCGCTTGAGCCCCTCGTCGAGGAAGCGGCTCGGCTCGACGGTGTCGGCGAGGGCGTTCATCTCGGAGAAGAGGTGGTCCCGCATCCACGGCACGGCCGTGAACTGGACGCGGTGGGTCTCCTCGTGAAGGCAGACCCAGAGCCGGAAGTCGGTCGGGTCGCAGCCGAGCTCCCGCTCGACCTGCACGACGTTGGGGGCGACGAGCAGCAGCCGGCCCGACGGGTCGTGGAACGGGTCGAACTGCCCCAGGACCTTGCCGGCCAGGAAGCCGAGCAGGAGGCCCACCTCCGCCCCGGTGACCCGGGAGCCGACCGCCAAGGAGACGCCGCCCGGCGGCCCCTTCTTGTCGGCGAGCTTCTCGATCACGGGGCCGAGGATCTTGGCGAAGCCGTCGGCGTTGGCCTGCACCCAGCCCGGCCGGTCGACGACCAGCACCGGGGCGGTGAAGTCCTCGGCGACCAGGCCGGTGAACTCCTTGACCAGGCCGGTGGAGCGCTCGGCGTCGGCGCGCAGCTCGGCCACCGCCTCGGCTGCCTCCTCCGCGGTGACCGTCGGGCCGTCGCCGGCGAAACGCGTCCCCAGCGCCACGGCGAGGTCCCAGTCGACCATGGAGGTGCTCATGCGGCGACCCTACGCGCGGCCGGCAACCGCAGGTCCCGGGTGTCCCGCCCACGGCGCGTCGCCCCCCCCACGGGGTCGAGCCGCCGAGACCCGGTGACGCCACGGAGGTCGGGCCCGTCGAGACCCCTGGCATCGTGGGGTGCGGACCTGCCACGGTTGCGTGGCGTGGAGGATCGGCGCCGGGGCGCCTCGCACCTCAGCCACCGACTGGAGCGGGTCCCCAGAATTCTTTACCTTCTCCTTT
>NZ_JBHSSS010000026.1:929-162125 GCF_042659625.1 Nocardioides sp. GCM10027114 | reverse complement strand
GACCGAGATCCATGCCCGCGTCAGCGACGCCGTGGCCAGCCGCCTGAAGACGTACCTGGACGCGTACTCCAGCCCACGCCAAGCAAGCGGAGCGGAGAGGGTTCCGCGGGACCGGCTGCTCGGGGAAGCGTTCGGGGCGCTGCTCGAGCACCTCGACCCCGCCCGGCTGCTCGGGGAAGCGTTCGGGGCGCTGCTCGAGCACCTCGACCCCGCCCGGCTGCCGCGGCACGGCGGCCGCGCCACCACGGTGGTGGTGACGATCGACCTCGACCAGCTCCGCACCCGGCTCGGTGCGGCCGGGCTCGGGACCGGCGACCTCGTGTCCGCGGCCGAGGCGATGCGGCTGGCCTGCACCGCGGACCTGGTGCCGATGGTGCTCGGCGGCAGGGGCGAGGTCCTCCACCAGGGCCGCGCGAAGCGGCTGTTCACCGACGCCCAGCGGCTCGCGATGGCGGTGCGGGACAAGACCTGTCGCGCGGCCGGCTGCACCATCCCCGCGACCTGGTCAGAGGCGCATCACAAGCATCCGTGGGCCGAGGGCGGCCGGACCGACCTCGAGGACGGCGTCAGTCTCTGCTCGTGGCACCACCACCGCGCCCACGACCCGGCCTACACGACCGAGTTCCACGCCTCCGGCGACGTGAGGTTCCACCGACGCAGATAGGAGTCATTGGCTCCGAGGTCGCTGGCCCGCCGCCGCCAACCCCGGTGTCTGCGGGCGAAGTGTCCAGGGGTCTCGACGGGCTCGACCGGCGGGTGGTGGCTGCCCTGCGTGAGTGCGGGGGTCTCGACGGGCTCGACCGGCGGGTGGTGGCTGCCCTGCGTGAGTGCGGGGGTCTCGACGGGCTCGACCGGCGGGTGGTGGCTGCCCTGCGCGGGTGCGGGGGTCTCGACGGGCTCGACCGGCGGGTGGTGGCTGCCCTGCGTGAGTGCGGGGGTCTCGACGGGCTCGACCGGCGGGTGGTGGCTGCCCTGCGCGGGTGCGGGGGTCTCGACGGGCTCGACCGGCGGGTGGTGGCTGCCCTGCGCGGGTGCGGGGGTCTCGACGGGCTCGACCGGCGGGTGGTTGCGGCGACGTGCGGTTACATCGACGCAGATAAGCCTTGGCAGCCGGCGCGCGCCGCCGCGTACGGTCAGCCGCATGTCGCAGCAGGGGGAGCTCGTCGTCGTCATCGGGCCGCCCGCGGTCGGGAAGTTGACCGTGGGTCGGGCGATCTGCGCGGCCTCGGACTTCCGGCTGTTCCACAACCACCACACCATCGAGCCGCTGGCCGACGTGTTCGGGTTCGGCACGCCGCCCTTCGACGCGCTCAAGGACGACCTGCGGATCCGGGTCATCAACGCCGCGGCCGAGCACGGCGTACGCCTCGTCTTCACCTTCGTGTGGCCCGTCGACGAGGTGGGGAGCGGCGAGGTGGTGCGCGAGTACGTCGCGCCGTACGTCGACCGGGGGCTGCCGGTCTCCTTCGTGGAGCTCTACACCGACCTCGAGACCCGACTGGTCCGCAACAAGCAGCCCGACCGGGTCGCGGCCAAGCCGTCGAAGTCCGACCTGGTGTGGTCGGACGCGCACGTGCGGGAGTCCGACGAGCGGTACCGCCTCAACACGGACCCGGACCGCCCCAGCCTCGCCGAGGAGGTCATCGCTCCCCACCGCCACCTGCGCCTCGACAACAGCCGGCTCACCCCCGACGAGGCGGCGGGCAGGATCCTCGCCTGGCTGGACCCGTGCAACTGATTCGCGGGGGACGGGCCGGCGGTCGTACCCTGTGCCCACAGGCGTCCGAGCCGTCATCAGCGGCGAGCCTCCGGAAGAACGGGAACCGCACGCCGGCGGTCTCCTCACTAGACCCGGACGGGTAGGCCCGTCACAGCCGTGAACGAAGTGGCCGGTACGCCGGCAAGCAGGGTGGTACCGCGGTCCCGACGATCGTCCCTGTGGTTTCGACAGGCTCAACCGACGAAGCTGCAGGAGAAGTGCCGTGACGTACCCGAAGGTCTCCACCGGAGCGCACCGCTCCGTGTCGTCGACGCCCAACTTCCCGGAGATCGAGGAGCGCGTCCTCGCGTACTGGAAGGACGACGACACCTTCCGCGCCTCGGTCGAGCAGCGCGACGCGGGCGAGAACGGCGAGAATGAGTACGTCTTCTACGACGGCCCGCCGTTCGCCAACGGCCTGCCGCACTACGGTCACCTGCTCACCGGCTACGTCAAGGACATCGTCCCGCGCTACCAGACCATGCGCGGCCGGCGCGTCGAGCGCCGCTTCGGCTGGGACACCCACGGCCTGCCCGCCGAGCTCGAGGCGATGAGCCAGCTCGGCCTCAAGACGACCGAGGAGATCCACGAGCTCGGCATCGAGAAGTTCAACGAGGCCTGCCGCGCCTCGGTGCTGAAGTACACCGACGAGTGGCGCGACTACGTCACCCGCCAGGCCCGCTGGGTCGACTTCGACCACGACTACAAGACGCTCAACCCGGAGTACATGGAGAGCGTCATCTGGGCCTTCAAGTCCCTCTACGACAAGGGCCTCGTCTACGAGGGCTTCCGCGTCCTGCCCTACTGCTGGAACGACGAGACGCCGCTCTCCAACCACGAGCTGCGGATGGACGACGACGTCTACCAGAACCGGCAGGACCCCGCGGTCACCGTCGGCTACGAGCTCGAGACCCGCGGCGACGACCCCGTCCTCGACGGTGCCCACGTCCTCGTCTGGACGACCACGCCGTGGACCCTGCCGTCGAACCTCGCGGTCATGGTCGGCACGGAGATCGAGTACGTCGTCGTCGAGGCGCCCGTGCCCGGCCGGCAGGGTCCGGACGGTGAGGGCGCCACCGCCCGCTACCTGCTCGCCGAGCCGCGCCTCGCGGCGTACTCCCGCGAGCTGGCCGGCCCCGACGGCGAGCCGGTCGTCCTCGGCCGCTACCGCGGCGCCGACCTGGTCGGCCGCCGCTACACGCCGCCCTTCTCCTACTTCGAGGGCCACGAGAACGCCTTCCGCCTCGTGCCCGCCGACGACGTCGTCACCACCACCGACGGCACCGGGCTGGTGCACACCGCCGGCGCCTTCGGTGAGGAGGACAAGGCCGTCACCGACCGCGAGAAGATCGAGGCGGTCATGCCGGTCGGCAAGGACGGCCGCTTCCACACCCCGGTCGACGACTACGCCGGGATGCTGGTCTTCGACGCCAACCAGCCGATCATCGAGCACCTCAAGGCCGCCACCCGTGGTGGAGAAGCAGCGGGGAGCGGCGAGACCGGCTCGGTCACGGCCGGCACGATCCTGCTGCGCCGCGAGAGCTACGACCACTCCTACCCACACTGCTGGCGCTGCCGCGAGCCCCTGATCTACAAGGGTGTCTCGTCGTGGTTCGTCGAGGTGACGGCGTTCAAGCAGCGGATGCTGGAGCTCAACGACCAGATCCGCTGGGTGCCGGAGCACATCAAGCACGGCCAGTTCGGCAAGTGGCTGGAGAACGCCCGCGACTGGTCGATCACCCGCAACCGGTTCTGGGGCAGCCCGGTCCCGGTCTGGAAGAGCGACGACCCGGCGTACCCCCGGATCGATGTCTACGGCTCCTTCGAGGAGATCGAGCGCGACTTCGGCCGGCTGCCGCGGGACAAGGACGGCAACCCCGACCTGCACCGGCCGTTCGTCGACGACCTGGTCCGCCCGAACCCGGACGACCCGCGGTCGCTCGAGGAGGGGAAGTCGATGATGCGCCGCGTCACCGACGTGCTCGACGTGTGGTTCGACTCCGGATCGATGAGCTTCGCCCAGGTGCACTACCCGTTCGAGAACGCCGAGTGGTTCGCCGGCGCGGAGGGCGCCCAGGGATCGACCGGACACTTCCCGGCCGACTTCATCGTCGAGTACATCGGCCAGACCCGCGGCTGGTTCTACACGCTGCACATCCTCGCGACCGCGCTGTTCGACAAGCCGGCGTTCTCGACGTGCGTCAGCCACGGCATCGTGCTCGGCTCCGACGGCAACAAGATGTCGAAGTCGCTGCGCAACTACCCGAGCGTCTACGAGGTCTTCGACCGCGACGGCGCCGACGCGATGCGCTGGTTCCTGATGTCGAGCCCGATCCTGCGCGGTGGCAACCTCATCGTCACCGAGCAGGGCATCCGCGACTCGGTGCGGCAGGTGCTGATCCCGCTGTGGAACAGCTGGTACTTCTTCTCGCTCTACGCCAACGCCGTCACCACCGGCAGCGACCTGAAGGGCCGCACCGGCCACGGCGAGGGGTACGAGGCGACCTGGCGCACCGACTCCACCGACCCGCTCGACCGCTACCTGCTGGCGAAGCTGCGCCAGTACGTCGCGGCGATGACCGACCAGCTCGACAACTACGAGGTCGCCAACGCCTGCGACTCGACGCGGACGTTCCTCGACGTGCTCACCAACTGGTACATCCGGCGCTCCCGCGAGCGGTTCTGGGCCACCGGCGGCGAGGCCGACACCGACGCGTTCGACACGCTCTACACGGCGCTGGAGACGGTCTGCCGGGTCGCGGCGCCGCTGCTGCCGCTGACCACGGAGGAGATCTGGCGCGGCCTCACCGGCGAGCGCTCGGTCCACCTGACCGACTGGCCGTCGGTCGACTCGCTGCCCGAGGACGACGCGCTGGTCGCCGCGATGGACCAGGTCCGCGACGTCTGCTCGGCGACCTCGGCGCTGCGCAAGGCCGCGAGCCTGCGAAACCGGCTGCCGCTGGCCTCGCTCACCGTGGTCGTCGACGATGCGGCCGCGCTGGCCGGCTTCGAGTCGATCGTGGCCGACGAGGTCAACGTCAAGCAGGTCCGCCTGCTCGACGCAGCGGCGCCGGAGGCGGCGTCGTACGGCGTGTCCCAGAAGCTGACGGTCAACGCCCGCGCCGCCGGGCCGCGGCTCGGCAAGGACGTGCAGGCCGCGATCAAGGGCTCGAAGTCGGGCGACTGGTCGGTGGCCGAGGACGGCACCGTCACCGCCGGCGGCCTGCAGCTGCAGGAGGGCGAGTACACCCTCGAGACCGTGGCCGGCTCCGACGACGACGGTGCCGCGATCGGGATGCTGCCGCGCGGCGGCTTCGTCGTGCTCGACACGGTGGTCACCGCGGAGCTGGCGGCCGAGGGCCTCGCCCGCGACCTGGTGCGCGCGGTCCAGCAGGCCCGTCGCGACGCGGGCCTCGAGGTCTCCGACCGGATCACGCTGACCATCGGCGGCTCCGAGGCGGTGGCCGAGGCTGCCCGCACGCACGAGGCGCTGATCACCGGCGAGACGCTGGCGACCTCGTTCACCGTCACCACCGAGGGCGCCGCCGGCGCCGGGGTCGTGGTCGGCGACGGCGAGACCGCCACGGTGAAGGTGGTCCGTGTCTGACGCCTCCGGGCCGCTGGCCCGCTGGCAGGACCTGGTGCTCGACGCCGAGGACCCGCAGGTCCTCGCGCCCTTCTGGGCGGCCGTGGTCGGGCTGCAGGCGGAGTCCACGGAGCACGGCGCCTGCCTGACCGGGCACGCGACCTACCAGCGGATCTGGGTCAACGGGGTGGACCGACCGAAGACGGTCAAGAACCGGCTCCACCTCGACGTGTACGCCGGGTCCATCGCGGAGCTCGAGGTGCTCGGTGCGACGGTGCTGGCGCGGGCGGAGGACACCGGCTTCGGCTGGACCCTCATGGCGGACCCGGAGGGCGGAGAGTTCTGCGCCTTCCTGCGCGACCCCGAGCGTCCTGTCGACGACGGCGGGCTGCCGGCGTACCGGCTGCACGGCATCGGGGTCGACTGTGTCGACCCGGCGGCACAGGCGGCCTGGTGGGGCGGTCTGCTCGGGGTGACCCCGACGACCTATGAGGGCCACGACGGCCTGTACACGCTGGAGCACGCCACCCCTGACCCGGTGCTGACGATCGACTTCGCCGCCGTGCCCGAGCCGAGGGTGGGACCCAACCGGGTCCACTGGGACGTCACCGGCGACGCGGAGGCGATCATCGCAGCCGGCGCCACCCCCCTGTGGGACATGCCGAGGTGGACCGTGCTCGCCGACCCGGAGGGCAACGAGTTCTGCGTGTTCCCGGAGCGCTGAGCGGGACCGGGTCTTTACGGGCTCGACCCGCCGTGGGTCACCGCGTCGGCCCCGCGCGCGGCTGGTTGGATGGGGCCCATGACTGCCCCGCTCGACCTCACCGCCGACGCCGTCACGCTCACCGCCCAGCTCGTCGACATCGAGTCGGTGAGCCGCAACGAGCAGGCCATCGCCGACGCCGTCGAGGCGGCGCTGCGGCCGTTGCCGCACCTCACGGTCGTCCGCCACGGCAACACGGTCGTGGCGCGCACCGAGCTCGGCCGCCCCGAGCGGGTGGTGATCGCCGGCCACCTCGACACCGTGCCGGTCAACGACAACCTGCCGTCGCGGCTCGAGGACGGCATCCTCCACGGCCTCGGCACCTGCGACATGAAGGGCGGCGACGCGGTCATCCTCCGGCTCGCGGCGACCGTGCCCGAGCCGAACCGCGACGCCACCTACGTGCTCTACGAGGCCGAGGAGATCGAGGCGGAGTTCAACGGCCTCAAGCTGCTCAGCGAGGCGCACCCCGAGCTGCTCGAGGCCGACTTCGCCATCCTCATGGAGCCCTCCAATGCCCATGTGGAGGCGGGCTGCCAGGGCACGATGCGGGTCGAGGTGCGCACCACCGGCGAGCGCGCCCACTCCGCCCGGTCCTGGCGCGGAGTCAACGCCATCCACGGCGCCGCCGAGGTGCTGGGCCGGCTCAACACCTACGAGGCGCGCCGACCGGTGATCGACGGGCTGGAGTACCACGAGGGCCTCAGTGCGGTCGCGATCAGCGGCGGCGTCGCGGGCAACGTCATCCCCGACGAGTGCGTCGTCGAGGTGAACTACCGGTTCGCGCCGGACCGCAGCGAGGCGGAGGCCGAGGCCTTCTGCCGCGAGTTCTTCGACGGGTACGACGTGCGCGTGACCGACACCGCCCCCGGCGCCCTGCCCGGGCTGGGCGTCCCCGCCGCGAAGGCGTTCGTCGAGGCGGTCGGCGGCGTGGTGAACCCCAAGTTCGGCTGGACCGACGTCGCCCGCTTCACCGGCCTCGGCGTGCCGGCGGTGAACTTCGGCCCCGGTGACCCGATGCTGGCCCACAAGCAGGACGAGCACGTGCCGGTGGAGCACATCGAGCGTTGCGAGACGCAGCTGCGCAGCTGGCTGGGAGGCGAGTGATGGCCGAGAACCAGCGGCCCCGTCACCTCGAGGGGGACCGGCAGAAGCACCGCGGCCCGGAGCTGATGCGCCGCAAGCAGATCGACACCACCACCACCGACCAGCGGCTCCTCGACTCGCGCGGTCCGAGCGACTGGGTCCACACCGACCCGTGGCGCGTGCTGCGCATCCAGTCCGAGTTCGTCGAGGGCTTCGGCTCCCTGGCCGAGCTCGGACCGGCCGTGGCTGTCTTCGGCTCCGCCCGCACCCCGCTCGACCACCCCCACTACGCCGAGGCCGAGGAGGTCGGCCGCAAGCTCGTCGAGGCCGGCTTCGCCGTCATCACGGGCGGCGGGCCGGGGACCATGGAGGCCGCCAACAAGGGTGCTTCCGAGGCGGGCGGCGTCAGCGTGGGCCTCGGCATCGAGCTGCCCTTCGAGACCGGCCTCAACGAGTGGGTCGACAAGGGCATCAACTTCCGCTACTTCTTCGTCCGCAAGACGATGTTCGTGAAGTACTCCCAGGGCTTCATCGCGCTGCCCGGCGGCATCGGCACCCTCGACGAGCTGTTCGAGGCGCTCACGCTCGTGCAGACCGGCAAGAAGACGTCGTTCCCGATCGTGCTGCTCGGTCGCGACTACTGGACGGGCCTGATCGACTGGCTGCGCGGCACCCTGCTCGAGCACGGCAAGATCTCGCCCGAGGACCTCGACCTGATCACCGTCACCGACGACATCGACGAGGCGATCTCGCTCATGGTGGCGGCCCGGGCCGGGCGCGGCCCCAGCGCCGAGCACCCGCACCAGCCGGAGTGAGCCCGAAGTGAGCCCGAAGTGAGCCCGAAGTGAGTGGAGCAGCGCAGTGATGACCTGGTTCCTCGCGATCCTCGTGGTGCTCGCCCTCGGCGGCATCGCCGTGGTCGCCGCCGGCCGCGGGACCCCCATGGCCGAGGTGTACGACGACCGCCCCGAGTCCGGGCTCCCGCCGGAGCGCCCGCTGCGACCCGACGACCTGCGGCGGGTGCGGTTCCCGCTGGCCTTCCGCGGCTACCGGATGGCCGAGGTCGACGCGCTGCTCGACCGGCTCGCCGTGCAGCTCGAGGGCGAGCTCGAGGGCCAGCAGGAGGCCATCGGCTGGCCGGAGCAGCCGCAGGCCGCCGCCGGCGCCGAACCGGTCGCCGAGGACGAGCACGACATTGAACAGCCCTCGACACCGGGGCGTCGTGGAAACGACGCGAGCGACTAGGGCAGACTTCCCAGCGTGTCGCTCGAGGTGATCGTCTACGTCCTGACCGCGCTGGCGGCCGTGGTCGTCGTGCTGACCCGGGTGCGGCTCGGTGGCGAGCACGGCGGCGGTGGTGCGCTGCAGGTCGGTCCGACCCTGATGAACGTGCACTCCGTGGCCGGCGTGCTGGCGCTCGTGCTGTGGCTGGTCTTCCTGGTCGCCGGCGACGACACGTTCCTCGGCGGCGAGGCGATGGGGATCGTCGCCCTCGCGTTCTGGTGGGTCACCGTCGTGGCCGGGCTGTTGATACTGGTCCGCTGGATGCCGAGCCGTGGCCGCCACGCGACGACGGTGAAGAGCGACACCTGGTCCGAGGGGCCGGGCCTCTCGGTCCTCGCCCACGTCGGCCTGCTGGTCGGCGTCGCGGTGTTCACCTTCGCCTACCTCACCTCGACGGTCTGAGGCCGCCGGTGCGCGGGGGCGTGCGGGGGAGGACTCGGGCCGCGCTTGTCGCGGCGCTGACGGGGCTGCTGGCAACGACCGCGACGGTCGCCGGCACGGCACCGACGACAGCAGCCACGACCGCCACGACGGCAGGGGTCGCCGCGGCGCACACCGCGGCCGAGGACCATGACAGTGCGGTCATCCGCAAGCGCGTCCTCGGTCGGTCCGTGCAGGGCCGCAAGATCATGGCCTACCGGCTCGGGGAGCCCGGGGAGACCAAGGTCGTGCTGATCTCGACGATGCACGGCAACGAGCCGCACACCCGCCAGATCCTCCGCGCCCTCGTCGACGGCAAGCCGGTGCACGGCATCGACCTGTGGGTGGTGCCGACGTACAACCCCGACGGGCTTGCCGCCGGGACCCGCAAGAACGCCCGCGGCGTCGACCTCAACCGCAACTACCCGCACAACTGGCGGGACCTCGACGGCAACTACGAGTCGGGGCCGCGGCCCGCGTCGGAGCCCGAGACGCGGGCGATGATGCGCTTCCTGCGCGACGTGAAGCCGCGCCGGATCCTGTCGTTCCACCAGCCGCTGCACGGCGTCGACACCGACACCAAGGACCGGAAGTTCGCGCAGAAGGTCGCCCGCAAGCTCGACCTGCCGCGCAAGACGTTCGACTGCGGCGGGGTCTGCCACGGCACGATGACCAGCTGGTACAACGCGACCTTCAAGGGCTCCGCCCTCACCGTCGAGTACGGCGCGTCCCCGCCGCGGCGGCGGATGCGGGTCACCGCACCGCGACAGGTGCTGTCGATCTGGGGCGCGTGGCGCGGCGACCCCCAGGCTGAGCCCGTCGACTGAGCGGAGCCGGTGGGCTGAGGCCCAGTCAGCAGCGGGTCAGCGACCCTCGAAGGTCGGCTTCTGCTTGGCCAGGAAGGCGTCGACCGCGGCCCGGTGGTCCTCCGTGGAGCCGGTGAGGGTCATCATCCGGCTCTCCAGCTCGAGGGACTCCTCGAGCCCGTGACCGGCGGCGAAGGCCACCGACCGGCGGATGGCGCCGAGGGCCACGGTCGGCCCGGCCGCCAGCCGGGCGGCCAGCTCCTGGACGGTCGCGGTCAGCTCCTCGGCCGGCACGACGCGGGTGGCCAGACCGAGCTCGAGCGCGTCGGCGGCCGAGACGGTGGAGGGGAAGTAGAGCAGCTCGATCGCCCTGGCCCGGCCGACGAGCCGCTGCAGGTGGTAGCTCGCACCGGTGTCGCAGGAGAGCGCGATATTGGCGAAGGCGAGGTTGTAGCCGGCCTGCTCGCTGAGGATCCGCAGGTCGCAGGCGAAGGCGAGGCTGGCCCCGGCACCCGCCGCGACGCCGTTGACGGCCGCGATGACCGGCTTGGGCATGGTGGCGATCGCCGTGACGATCGGGTTGTAGTGCTCGTCGACGGTGCGGAAGAGCTCGTCGCTCGACCCGCTGTTGAGGATCTCGACGTGCTCCTTGAGGTCCTGGCCGACGCAGAACGCCCGGCCGGTCCCGGTGAGCACCACGCAGCGGGCAGCGGGGTCCTCGGCGACGGCGTGCACCGTGTCGCGCAGCGCTTCCTTGGTGGCGACGTCGAGACTGTTCATCGCCTCGGGCCTGTCCAGCGTGATCGTGGCGACGCCGTCGGTGATGTCGAGGCGCACGGGTCCGGTGGTCCGGCCGGCAGTCGGGGAGCTCGTCATGAGGGGGAGTCTGCCGCAACGGGCCCGGCGTCCAGACAGCCGGCGACGAACCGGTCCGCGGCGGGCTTGAGCCGGGCCGCCTCCTCCGAGAAGCGGCGGGCGGCCTCGAAGCCCGGCCAGTCGGCGGGGAGCAGCCGGTCCGGCAGCCCGGGGTCGGCGAACAGGAACTTGCGCCACTCGTGCACGAGCTGGAAGCGCGCAGCGAACGCCGCCTCGTCCGGGTCGGCGTGGCCCACCGGGTCGAGGGCCACCAGCCGGTCGACGGTGTCGAGCCAGCGGCGGTAGGCCTCGCCCAGCGACCTCAGGTCCCACGCGCCCGTCGGCTCGGGGTCGATCCGGTCCGCCCGGGCGGTGCGCAGCGTCGTGCCGGGGTGGTCCAGCACCGCCTCGAGCTCGCTGCGGGGGTGGGGGCTGATCCACACGCCGTCGGCGATCTCGGCGTACCCGAGGAAGGCGAGATCGGCGCGGATCCGGGTCCGCAACGAGCGCTCGGACGGCAGCGTGACGAGGGCAAGGTGCCAGAAGCCGTCCCAGGTCCGCTCACTGCGGCGGTAGATGCGGTCGGCCGCCTCGTCGAGCCGGCGGATGGCCCGGCGGGTGGCGCGGTAGCCGCGCCCCTCGGGCAGGGCGACCGGCTCGAGCCAGTCCTGCATCACCATGCGCGAGATGGCGGTGCGCACGGCCGGCGCGGCGATCCCGACCGGGTCGAGGAGCCGCACCAGGGCGGCCACCGGGGCCTGGTTGTCGCGGCTGCGGAGGTGGTCACCGTACAGGTCGAACAGGGCGGACCTTGCGCGCATGTCCCGGAGTCTGCCAGCCGCGGGGGCGTGGTGCCCGCTATCCGCGGACGGTGGCGCGGCACCGTCCGGGGCAGGATCGGAGGCCACCGGTGGGGACCTGTGGTCCGGGTCACCGGGTCATGGGGGATAATGGACGTCGGCACGACGCGGGCGGGTCGCGGGGACCCGCCCGTACGAACGGGTGGACCATCGAGCGACGGCCGCCCTATGACACTGCAACAGGGAAGAGGTGCGCCGATGGCGGCGATGAAGCCCCGGACGGGTGACGGTCCTCTGGAGGTCACCAAGGAAGGTCGCGGCATCGTGATGCGCGTGCCCCTCGAGGGTGGCGGTCGGCTGGTCGTCGAGCTCAACGCCGAGGAGGCCGGAGCCCTCGGCGCCGCGCTGAAGGACGTCGTCGGCTGACGTGGCCGCCCCTGACCTGACTTCACTGCCCACCCAGGTCTCGCCGCCGGAGTTCGCGCTCAGCGCCCTGCGCCCCCACGCCCTGCGCGGCGTGGAGGTCGTCGCGGTGCCCGTGCTGCCGAACGACGGCGACCGGTCCGACGGGGACGACGCCGCCGGCGGCGGCGTGCTGCTCGGCCCGGGTGGTGCGGAGCTGGCCGAGGAGCTCGACGTCGACCTGCTGGCCGTCCTCGAGGACGTCAAGGCCAGTGGGAAGACCGGCGAGGTGACCAGCCTCCCGGTGCCCACGGGGAGTCCGACCAACCCCGACCTGCGGCTCGTGCTGCTCGTCGGCGTCGGCGGGCGCAGTACCACCGACCTGCGCCGGGCGGGTGCCGCCCTGGCGCGGGCCGTGCGTGGTCGCGCCAGCGTGGCGACCTCGGTCCCGGCGGTCGGGGGCGAGGACGTGCTGGGTGCCTTCGTCGTCGGCGCGATGCTCGCCGGGTTCACGTTCGAGCTGCGCTCCGCGCCGCCGGAGAACCCGCCCGTCGGGCGTGTGGTGCTCGCCGCCCAGCCCGACTCGCCGACCCTGGTCGACGCGCTCGAGCGGGCGGTCGCCGTGGGCGGCGCCGGCTGGCGCGCCCGCACCCTCGCGACGGTCCCCTCCAACATCAAGAACCCCGCGTGGCTGGCCGACCAGGCCGTCGCCGTCGCGGACGAGGTCGGCCTCGACGCCACTGTCTGGGACGCCGACCGCCTCCGTGCCGCGGGCTTCGGCGGCATCGTCGGCGTGGGGCAGGCCTCCGCCACCCCGCCCTGCCTGATCCGCCTCGACTACAAGCCCTCGCGCAGTGCCAAGGGGGCTGCCAAGGGGACCACCAAGGGCGGCCGCAAGGCACCGCGGGTGGTGCTGGTCGGCAAGGGGATCACCTTCGACACCGGCGGGCTGTCGATCAAGCCCGCCGAGGCGATGACCAACATGAAGCGCGACATGACCGGCGGTGCCGTGGTGATCGCGGTGATGGGCGCCTTGGCTGCCGTGGACTGTCCGGTCCGGGTGACCGGGCTGGTCGCCGCCGCGGAGAACGCCGTCAGCGGCAACGCGCTGCGACCCGGTGACGTGGTGCGCCACTACGGCGGCCGGACCAGCGAGGTCACCAACACCGACGCCGAGGGGCGCCTGGTGATGGCCGACGCGCTCGCCTATGCCACCGAGGAGCTCGACCCGGCGGTCATCGTCGACGTCGCGACCCTGACCGGGGCGATGAAGGTCGCGCTGGGCCAGCAGGTCGGCGGCTACTTCGCCAACGACGAGGAGCTCGCACGGGTGCTGCGCGAGGCGGGCGGGACCTCCGGCGAGCCGCTGTGGCGGTTCCCGCTGGCGGCCGACTACGAGGAGCTGCTCGAGTCGAAGGTCGCCGACGCCGACAACGCGCCGGGCGGCCCGGGCGCGATCACGGCGGCGCTGTTCCTCCAGCACTTCGTGGGGTCCACCCCGTGGGCCCACCTCGACATCGCATCCGTGGGCGACGCGCCCGCCGACCGCGACGAGTGGACGACCGGCCCGACCGGTTTCGGGGCGAGGCTGCTGCTCGAGTGGCTCGGCGGCGACGACCCGCTGGCCGGGATCGGTGCCTGATGAGGGGTCTGACCGTCCGCTGGTCGCTCGCCGACGCGCCCGAGAGCGTGGCGGACGAGCTGACGGCGTACGTCGCCGAGTCCTCGCACGACCGGTTCACCGGCATGGGGGGACTGTCCTACAAGACCTGGCGGATGCGTGCCGGTGACTGGTTCGAGGGCAGCTACGTCTTCGCCTCCGACGAGGCGCGGGCCGAGTTCCAGGAGCGGTTCACCGCGACCGCCGCGGAGTCGCCGGTCTCGCACATCGTCGGCAGCGGGCCGGTGCTCATCGAGCCGTGCGACGTCGTCGCGATCGCGGAGGGCGCCGGCGGCTTCCGGGCGTCGGCCCGCGGCTGATCCCGGTCGCCGCTCCTCGCGAGGGTGGTGCCCGCCCCGGCTACTCGCCGGCCTCGGGCGCCCACACCTTCTTGGCCACCAGCAGGCCGTCGCCCACCGGCAGCAGGACCGAGACGAGGCTCTCGCTCTCGGCGACGCGACGGTTGAGGTCGCGGATGGCGACCGTCTCCTCGTCGCGCTGGGCCGGGTCGGCGACCCGGTCGTGCCACAGGGCGTTGTCGAACGCGACGACCCCGCCGGGGCGCAGCAGCCGCAGCGCCTCCTCGAGGTAGGCGCTGTACTCGGCTTTGTCCCCGTCGCAGAAGACCAGGTCGTAGTGCCCGTCGGTCAGCCGCGGCAGCACGTCGAGCGCCGCCCCGGAGATGGTGCGTGCCCGCTGCGAGGGGATCCCTGCGTCGGCGAAGGTCTGCCGGGCGAGCCGCTGGTGCTCGGCCTCGATGTCGACGGTCGTGAGGACGCCGTCGGAGCGCATGCCACGCAGCAGCCACAGCCCCGAGACGCCGGTGCCGGTGCCGATCTCCACGACCGCCCGGGCCTCGAGCACGGAGGCGAGGAACCGAAGCGCGGCGCCGCCGCCCGGGCCGATCGGCACCACGCCGACCTCGTCGCCGCGGGCCCGCGCCGCCGAGAGGACGTCGTCCTCGGGCACGTGCTCCTCGGCGTAGGACCAGCTGGCCGGCTTCATCGGCCCGGGGATGGAACCCGTTGCTGAGGGAGTGATGGCGGCCTCCTGGGTGGGCGCCGGCGGAGCCGGTCGGAGTGTCGGGCGGCTCGACCATATCGCGGCCGTCGTGCCGATCGTGGCGGGCAACGCCGTGAGGCGTGGGGAGGGGAGCCGTGAGGCGTGGGGAGGGGAGCCGTGAGGCGTGGGGAGGGAGGCCGGGTGGCGCGACACCGCCGGGAACACCGGCCCGCGGCCGGTCGTTGAGGCTGTCGAGAGGGAATGGTCCCGGGCCGGCCGGAACGGTCAGGTCACAGGGGCGTCACAGGAATCTCTCAGCCGTTGTTCCTAGCGTGTGGAGGGCCGGACACTGATCGCAACGGGGGCGCGCAGGCGCCACGAGGAGGTCCAGGTGGACCAGACCGCACCCAGCGGCCCGGGAACGGGCCCGGGGGAGACCGCGGGCGTCCCCACGTGGGACGAGGTCGTCGAGCGTCACTCCGACCGCGTCTACCGGCTCGCCTACCGGCTCACGGGCAACCCGCACGACGCCGAGGACCTCACGCACGACGTCTTCGTGCGCGTCTTCCGCAGCCTGGACAGCTACACCCCCGGCACGTTCGAGGGCTGGCTGCACCGGATCACCACCAACCTGTTCCTCGACCAGGCCCGCCGCAAGCAGCGGATCCGCTTCGACGCGCTCTCCGACGAGCGGGCGGCGCAGCTGACCAGCAGCTCGCCGGCGCCGGAGACGGCGTACGCCGACCAGCGCTTCGACGACGACGTCGAGGCGGCGCTCGCCACCCTGCCCCCCGACTTCCGGGCCGCCGTGGTCCTCTGCGACGTCGAGGGGCTCAGCTACGAGGAGATCGCCGAGATCCTCGACGCCAAGCTCGGCACGGTCCGCTCACGCATCCACCGCGGCCGCGCCATGCTCCGCAAGGCCCTGGCGCACCGCGCGCCGCAGGCCGGCCGGGTGCGCTACTCCGGCCCCCGCGCGACCAGCAGGCCGACCGTTCCCGGCCACACCATTCCCGGCCAAACCATTCCGGGCCACACCATTCCCGGGGGGACCGGCTCGTGATCGGACACCTCGGGTCGCGGGTCAGTGCCCTGCTCGACGGCCAGCTGCCGCCGGCGGAGGCGGAGCGGGCGTGGGAGCACGTCCACGCCTGCCACGCCTGCCGTGACCTCGTCGAGCGCGAGGGCTGGGTGAAGACCCGGCTCGCCGGGCTGGCCGGCGGTGCCGCACCCTCCCACCTCAAGGGCGCGCTGCTCGGCGCGGCCGACACCCACACGCCGGCGCCGGCCGAGCAGGGGAGCCTGCTGCGGCCGCCCCCCTTTCCGACGCACGGCTCCGGCGGACGACGCCCCGGGGTGGCGGGCGCGCTCGCGCTGGGGAGCGGGGCCCTCGGCGCCGCCGTGATGGGCGCCGTCGTGCTGACCTCGCTTCCCGCCGAGGCCCCCGACCGCCGGCCGCCGACGACCAGCCTGGTCCGGCAGACCGAACCGCCGGTGCTCCGGATCGGTGGTGTCACACCACTGCCCTCCGCGGAGCCCCGGCCCGGCGACCGCCGCTGACCGTGCCCCGCCTGAGAGAGGTTTGCGCCTGAGAGGTTGCGCCGGTGGGGTGGCCCGTCACCTGTCCGCCCGGCTGGTCGGGGCTTGGCCCGCTGGGCGAGGATGGGCCCCGTGAGCCACCACGACACCGACCCGGAGCACGCGGGCCGCGCCGACAGCCCGGGCCGCGCCGACAGCCCACGCCATGCTGGGCCGGGTGACGTCCCGTCCGAGAAGCCCGTTCCGTCGCAGGAGCCCGCCCCGGACGTCCCGCCGTCGGCGGAGGTGGCTGCTGCCCCGGGCGAGCAGGACGCGGGGCTGGACGTGGTGTCCGGTGACTCCGCTGCGGACGATGACGCTGCCGCGACCGGTGACCCCACAGCCCCGGGTTCGTGGCTGCCCCCGGTCGCCCAGCCGCACCCGGGCTGGTCCGCCGGCTGGGCCGACCGCCGCTGGGGCCGGCACGCCGCCGACGAGGCGGCCCAGGCCGGTCAGGCGGCGCCCGCGGCGCCGCTGGGCCCGGCCGTCGACAGTGTCGGCCAGCACACCCGGCACCGGCCCGGCAGGCCGGTCTACGGCCAGCCCCCCTACGGCCAGCCCCAGCACGGCCAGCCCCCGTACGGCCAATCCCGGTACGGCCAGCCCCCGTACGGCCAATCCCCGTACGGCCAGCCCCAGCACGGCCAGCCCCCGTACGGCCAGCCCGCCGGCCCGGCGGCATACGCCGGTTTCGGCATGCCGCGCCCGACCGAGCCGCGGGCCCGCGTCTCCGGCTGGATCTGGCCCCTGGTGGCCGGCCTCGCGCTGGTGCTCGGCCTCTTCGGCGGCGCCGTCGGCGCCCTGCTCGTCGACCGGGTGGGCACGACCGGTGGCGGACTCGTCGACGGTGGCCTGAGCGGTGTGGACACCGTGACCCGGCCCCCGCTGCCGGCCGACAACGGCTCGATCGCCGCGGTCGCCGAGGAGCTGCTGCCGAGCACGGTGCAGATCCTCGCCGAGGTGGAGGGCGAGGCCGGTGGCGCGACCGGGTCGGGCTTCGTCCTCGACCGGCAGGGCCACGTCATCACGAACAACCACGTCGTCGAGGCCGCCGCCGAGGACGACGGCCGGATCGAGATCGTCGACCAGGAGGGCAACCGCTACCGGGCCACCGTGGTCGGCCGCAGCCCCGTCTACGACCTCGCGGTGCTCTACTCGCGCGACGTCCGCGACCTGCGGCCCGCCGCACTGGGCGCCTCGCAGGTGCTGCGCGTGGGGGAGGGGGTCGTCGCGATCGGCTCCCCGCTCGGCCTCAGCTCGACGGTCACGGCGGGCATCGTCAGCGCCCTCGACCGGCCGGTCACGACGGGCGACTCCGGCAACACCTCGTCCTACATCAACGCCGTGCAGACCGACGCCGCGATCAACCCCGGCAACTCCGGCGGGCCGCTCGTCGACCTGCAGGGCCGGGTCGTCGGCGTCAACAGCGCCATCGCCACCACCGGCGGCTTCGGCGGCCGGGCCGGCAACATCGGGGTCGGATTCGCGATCCCGATCGAGCAGGTCCGGGTCACCGCCGACCAGATCCTGCGCACCGGCGAGGCGCGCTACCCCGTCATCGGCGCGACCGTCCGCACCGTCCAGGGCACCGGCGAGGGTGCCCGGGTCGAGGAGGTCATGGACGGCACGCCCGCTGACGAGGGCGGCCTGCGTGCCGACGACGTCATCGTCGCGATCGACGGGGAGCGGGTGACCGACGGCATCGCGCTCATCGTGGCGATCCGCACCCACCAGCCCGGCGAGACGATCGAGCTCACCGTGCAGCGGGGCGACAACGAGCGGACGATCAGCGTCCGCCTCGGCGCCGAGGTCGGCTGAGCGACCGTCAGCCGTCGACCCGCTGCTGCCGCTCGTCGCTCTCGACGAAGGGGTGCTGGTCGACGAAGGTGCGGGTCTCGGCGTACATCCGCTGGATGAACTCCTCGAGCTGGGTGGCCTCCACCCGCCACTGCCCGCGGCCGCCGATCTTGATCGCCGGCAGCTCGCCGCGCCGCACCAGCGCGTAGACCTGCGCGCTGGAGGTGTTGAGCACCTCGGCCACGTCGGCGAGGGTCAGGAAGCGCGGCGTGCCGGACATGGCCCCATGGTCGCACCCCCGCCCGGTCGGCGGCGGTGCGGCCCGCCGGGCTGTGGACGAACCCCTCCCGCTCGCGGCGCCGCGGCTGCATGATGGCCCCGTGAGTGTCAACGGGGGACTCTCGACCCAGCCAGTCCTGCATCCAGCCGTCCGGTCGACCGACCTGCCGAGCGGCTCACCGAGCCGCCGCCCGCGGTCCGGGCCAGCCGGCCGGGCTGGCGCGACCCGCGGCTGTGGGTCGGCGTCGCCATCGTCGCCGCGTCGGTCGTGGCCGGCGCCCGGGTCGTGGGCGCCGCTGACGACTCCGTCTCCGTCTGGGCGGTCGCCGACGACGTCGGTGCGGGTGAGCTGCTCACGGCCGAGGACCTCGTGGCCGAGCGGGTGCGGTTCGCCGACCCCGACCAGCTCGCGCTCTACCTGCCGGTCTCCGACGCCCTGCCGGCCGACACCCGGCTCAGCCGTGGTCTGGCAGAGGGGGAGCTGGTGCCGCGTTCGGCGCTGGCCTCCGCGGCCGACCTCGACGGCGTGCAGCTGCCCATCGCGGTCGAGCCGGGCCGGGTCCCACCCTCGGTGGCGCCCGGGTCCGTCGTCGACGTCTACCTGACTCCCGGCGACGCCGACCGCGGTACTGCCGGTCGCGGCGGGGCCGGCGGGCTCGACGCCGGCAGGCCGGTGCTGAGCGCCGCCACGGTGCTCGAGGTGCCGCCGCTCGACGACGGCTTCGCCGCCGCGGGCACCCGTCAGCTCGTGCTCGACGTGCCGGAGGAGGACGCCGCCCGCTACTTCCGCGCGGTCGGCGGCCTCACGGCGCCCGTGCTGACCGTCGTACGCCGGGGCTGAGCGTGGACGCCAGCGCTGTCGTCGTGCTCGTGGCCGCCGCCGGCGCGGGCTGGGAGTCCCGCGCCCTGGCGCTGCTCGGCGAGCGTCCCGGAGTGGTCGTGCTGAAGCGGTGCGTCGACGTGGAGGACCTGATGGCCGCCGCCACCGCAGGCCAGGCTGACGTCGCGGTGGTGGCCGTCGACGCGCCCGGCCTCGACGCTGCCGCGGTCGACCACCTCCGCGCCCACGGCGTGCGGCCGGTCGCGGTCGTTCCGGGTGGGCCGGGCCTCGACGCGGGAGCGCTGCGGGCCACCCGGGTCGGCGTCCGCGCCGTCGTCGAGGAGGACCGGCTCGACGACCTGCCCGCCGTCGTCGCCGCGGGCGGGGAGCCGGATGCGACGGCGGTGCGCGGACCCGTCCCTCGCGACGGCGAGCCCGGCGGCGGCCCGACCCACCTGACGGACGACGGCGCCGCCGCCGACGATCGGCCGCCGGCGCGGGTGGTGGCCGTCTGGGGCCCGGGCGGCGCTCCCGGCCGGACCACGGTCGCCGTCGGCATCGCCGCCGAGCTGGCGCGCCGCGGCCTGCGGACCCTGCTCGTCGACGCCGACCCCTACGGCGGTGCGGTCGCCCCGCAGCTCGGCATCCTCGACGAGGTCTCGGGGGTGCTCAGCGCCGCCCGGCGCGCAGCGGCCGGCGAGCTCGCCGACCGGTTCGGCGGCGTGCCGCGGTCGCTGGGCCAGCACCTCGCGGTCGTCACCGGCCTGCCTCGCGCAGACCGGTGGCCCGAGGTCCGGCCGGGCGTCCTGGAGCACCTGCTCGACGTGGGTCGCAGCCACCCGCGGCTGGGCGGTCAGGTCGTCGTCGACACGGGCTTCAACCTCGAGCACGACCCGGCCGCCGACCTCGGCGCCCGCCCCGGGCGCAACCACATGACCCGCGCGGCGATCGAGGCCGCCGACGAGGTGGTGGTCGTGGGCAGCGCCGACCCGGTCGGACTGTCGCGTCTCGCGCGCGGGCTGGTCGAGCTGCGCGAGCTGACGTCGGCGGCGCCGGTGCGGGTGGTGGTCAACCGGATGCGGCCGACCATCGGCTGGGCGGAGAAGGACATCGCCGGCATGGTCGAGGGCTTCACCCGGCTCACCGGGCTCCACTTCCTGCCCGACGACCGGGCCGCCGTCGACCGGGCGCTGGTGGCCGGGCGCACCGTGCTCGAGGTCGGGGACTCGGCGCTGGGCCGGGGGCTCGCGACCCTGGTCGACGCCCTCCAGCCAGCCGCCCCGCCGCCGGCACCGACAGGTGCGGCGGGTGCTGCAGGCGCTGCGGGTCCTGCGGGTGCCAGGGGTCGGCTCAGGCGGCGAACAGCAGGTACAGCCCGCCCACGGTGAACGCGATCATCGCGAGCAGCAGCGGCAGCTGGCCGACCAGCTGGTGACGCCGCGGCAGCACCTGGATCGCCCGCTCGTGCGCCGCGATGACGCCCAGCACGTGGCCGACCACGACGCCGAGCACCTTGGTGTTGGCGAGGAACGTCGGGTGGAACGACAGCCAGTAGTTCACCGTCATGTCGGCGGTGCCGAGGACGTCGGCCCCCGTGCCCAGCGGGTCGCTGGCCAGCACCAGCGTCTGCTGGCCGAACTCCACGAGGTAGGTCAGGTAGTGGGCGACGATGTAGCCCACGATGATCGGCACGATCGAGTGGGCGAACCGGTTCGGGAGGTCCCGCCGCCGGATCCCGGGGTCGACGCCCGTCGCGACCGTGCCGGCCACGAAGACCAGGCCCACGCCGACGCAGAACGCCAGCAGCGCCAGGTTGTCGAGCAGGAACGTCGAGACCGACGAGCCCTGGGTGTACTGCACCCAGAAGCTGGAGTCGCCGAACGAGTCGAACGCGGTGCTGCCGAACAGCACCGCCATCACGGCCACCAGGCCGGGCCCCGCCTCGACCGTGTCGAGGTTGGCGAGCGGGCTCCGGACCACGAGCCGGCCCTCGCTGCGGCCCCAGACCGACAGCTTCGAGACGAGCGTGGAGTAGACCTCGAACGGGTCGCCGTGCTCGTAGAAGCGGCTGCCGAACAGCGCGCCGCCGAGCAGCATCACGGCGAGGTACGCCGCGCACCACAGCCGGACCGGGCCGAGCTCGGTGGCGTGGGGGTAGACGAGCTCCAGCCAGACGAAGGCGAACAGCCCGACGGCGGCCGGCCAGTAGCCGAGCCGCTCGGGGTACTCCATCAGGCCGCGGTCGGGGTCGCTGCCGGTGAGCCGCGCGAAGACGGTGTTGATCGTGCGGACCGGGCTGATCGCCTTCCAGACCGGGCCGAGCAGCAGCGAGAGCGGGACGAGGCCGACCCACCACCAGACGTAGACCATCCCGAAGAACGGGTTGGTCAGCAGGTCCGGGCCGAAGATCGCCGCGACCGCGGCGTAGGCGAAGAGGACCATGCCCACGACGCGCAGCCCGACCCGCCAGGCCGTCGAGTCGACGACCGTGCCGACGGTGGGGGCCGGGCGGCCGCCGGTGGGGTCGTCGTACCGCGGGGTGCGCCAGGCGACGGCCAGCACGGTGAAGGAGACGGTGAGCGCCGCGACCGCGCCGGCGATCGCGAGCTCGGGCGAGATGGGCAGGTCCTTGGCGCCGCCGATCCCGTGGGCCAGCGACAGGCGATCGGTTCCCACGTCGGCGGTTACCGGACCTCGAGCTGGACGACGACCAGGCCGAGGTCGTGGTCCTCCACCTCGACGACACCGGGCTCGTCGATCGTGAGCCGGAGGTTGGTGGTGCCGTTGCCGTAGGCGAGAGTCTGCTCGGGGAAGGAGTGGACGTGGAGCTCGCCGGGCTGGTCCGCCTTGACCACGAACTCGATCTCCTCGCCCGCGGCGACCTCGACCCGCTCGCCGCTCGGGCTGATCGTGCCGTCCGAGACGGTGACGTCGATGGAGGTCATCTCGTCCTCCGGCTCGTCCGTCTCCTTCTTCGCGGGCTCCGACGACTCCTCGGTGGGGGAGTCCTCGACGGTCGCACTCGGAGTGCCGGTGGGGTCGTCTGCCCCCACGGTCTCGTCCCCGCCGCACGAGGCCGTGAGGCCCAGGGCGAGGAGGAGCGACAGGACGGTGGTGGCTCGGCGCATGGCGGCGCGACCCCTTTCGCTGCTTGCTGCTGGTACGGGCGTCCCTGCGGACGTCAGCCTCTGCCAGAATCCCACGCAGGGGCAAGGCGGGCGCCACCCGCCCCGCCCTCGGGGGCGCTACCCGTGACTGCGACCACGGTCCGCACGGCGACCCCGCGCACGACGGACGACTGACGACCGAGACTGACGGCGGCACGACGTGAGAGGTGGACGCGACGATGGGGAAGCGGCTCCGGCCACGGGACCTGTGGTTCCTGGGGGAGGAGAGTCCGTCCACCCCGATGCACAACGCGACCGTCGAGGTCTTCGAGCCCGGTGAGGGCGGCTTCGACCACCAGGACCTCGTCGCGCTGATCGAGGACCGCATCGCGTTCGTGCCGCGCTACCGCCAGCGGGTGCAGACCGTGCCCGGCCGGCTGGCCAACCCGGTGTGGGTCGACGACCCCCACTTCGACCTCGGCTTCCACGTCCGCCGCTCCGCGGTGCCGCGCCCGGGCAACCTCGAGCAGCTCCGCGAGCTGGTCGCCCGGATCATCTCCCGGCCGCTCGACCGCAGTCGCCCGCTCTGGGAGGTCTACTTCATCGAGGGCCTGGCCGACGGCCGGGTCGCGGTGCTGTCGAAGTCGCACCAGGCGCTCGTCGACGGCGTCGACACCGTCGACCTGGGACAGGTGCTCCTCGACATGGACGCCGACCGGTCGCCGCTCGGCGGCGACGAGTGGCATCCGCCGCGGGTGCCCACCGCGGCCGGGCTGCTGCTCGACGCGGTCCGCGACTCCGTCCGACGGCCCACCACAGTCGCGGACACCGCGCGCAGCAAGGTGGCCGCCGCGGTCCGGGCCGCCGACGCCACCGCGAGCCGGGCCGGCTCGCTCGCGAACGCTCTCGCCAACCGGCGTCCGCCGCGCGAGTCGCCGATCGCCGGCCAGCTGTCCCAGCAGCGGCGCTTCGTGGCCGTGAGCACCGACCTCGCCGACTACCGCCGCATCCGCGACGAGCACGGCGGCACCGTCAACGACGTCATCCTCGCCACCGTGGCCGGCGCCCTGCGCGGCTGGCTGCTCTCGCGTGGCGAGTCGCTCGGCGGGCTGCGCCAGATCAAGGCGGTCGTTCCGGTCTCGGTCATCGACGAGGAGCTCGAGGCGACCTCGCTCGGCACCCAGATCGCCGCCCACAACGTCCGGCTGCCCATCGGGGAGCCGAGCCCCGTCGTCCGGCTGCACCAGGTCTCCTACTCCTTCCAGGCACACAAGGAGACCGGCCGTGCCGTGGCCGCCAACCGGCTGGCCGGGATCGCCGGCTTCGCCCCGGCGACCTTCCACGCGATCGGCTCGCGGGTCGCGTCGGACGAGCTGCGCCGAGGCATGCAGCTCGCGGTCACCAACGTCCCCGGCCCGCAGTCGCCGCTCTACGCCGACGGCGCCCGGATGGTCGAGACCTACCCGGTCCACCCGCTCCACCCGGGGAACGCGCTGGCGATCGGCGTGACGTCGTACGACGGCCGGGTCTTCTACGGCATCACCGCCGACCGCGACCTCGTGCCGGACGCCGACGTGCTGGGGCAGTGCCTGACCGAGGCGCTCGACGAGCTCGTCGACTCCGCCAGCGCGACCCGTCCCCGCGCGCCCCGCGGTCGTCGGGGCGCGCCCGCGCGGAAGTCCCCGAGGAAGCCGGCGGGCAAGAAGTCCACCGGCGCGAAGAAGACGGGTGCGAAGACGACGGACGCCACGCGGCCTGCGAAGAAGACCGCGAAGAAGTCCGCTCCGAAGAAGCCGGGGGAGGAGACGTGAGCCTGCGGCTGTACCTCCCGACCACCCTCCCGGCGCTCGCCGGCCACCTGTCCGGCGGGCACGTGCCGGTGCCCGACGACGCGGTGCTCGCCCCCGACGACACCGAGGAGGGCGAGTACGCCGCCCTCATGCAGGCCGCCGAGGCGTCGCGGCAGCTGCTCGACGGTCCCGGCCGCCGGGTCGTCGTGGTGACCGAGGTCGCTGGCGAGTCCGCGGTCCCCGACACCGTGGCGCTGCGCGACGTGCTCGCGGTCCACGTCGACGACCGGGACGACGCCGACGAGGACGACGACCTGGGGTGGTACGCCACCCAGGAGCTCGGCGACCTGCTGCCCTGACCGCGAGCTGCCACCAGTTCCCCGCGCAGCACCGCCGAGCTGTCCTCAGCTGTCCCGGGAGCCTCACCGACTCGTGGGTAGCCCCCGCCGGTGGTTACCCTCGGCCGCATGGACGCGATCACCTTCCCGCCGGCTCCGGTCAACGAGCCGAACCTGACGTACGCGCCCGGGACCCCGGAGCGCGAGACCCTCACCGCCGAGCTCGACCGGCTCGCGGCTGAGCAGCACGACCTGCAGGCCTACATCGGTGGCGAGTGGCGCACCGGCGGCGGCCAGGAGATCAAGGTCGTCCAGCCCCACAAGCACTCCCACGTGCTGGGCACGATGAAGAACTCCAGCCAGACCGACGCCAAGCACGCGATCGAGGCGGCTCAGGAGGCGGCGCCGGCCTGGCGCGCGATGCCGTTCGACGAGCGGTGCGCCGTGATCCTCAAGGCCGCGGACCTGCTCGCCGGCCCGTGGCGGCAGAAGCTCAACGCCGCGACGATGCTGGGTCAGTCGAAGACGGCGTTCCAGGCCGAGATCGACTCCGCCTGCGAGCTCATCGACTTCTGGCGGTTCAACGTCCACTACGCCAAGCAGATCCTCACCGACCAGCCGATCGCGAACAGCCCGGGGATCTGGAACCGCACCGACCACCGCCCGCTCGAGGGCTTCGTCTACGCGATCACGCCGTTCAACTTCACCGCCATCGCCGGCAACCTGCCCACGGCGCCGGCGCTGATGGGCAACACCGTGATCTGGAAGCCGTCGCCGACGCAGCAGCTCGCCGCTCACCTCACGATGCAGCTGCTCGAGGAGGCCGGCATGCCGCCGGGCGTCATCAACATGCTGCCGGGTGACGGTCTCGAGGTGTCCGAGGTGGCGCTCGCGCACCCCGACCTCGCGGGCATCCACTTCACCGGCTCGACCCCGACCTTCCAGCACCTGTGGCGCGAGGTCGGCAACAACATCCAGAACTACCGCTCCTACCCGCGCATCGTGGGTGAGACCGGCGGCAAGGACTTCATCGTCGCCCACCCGTCGGCCGACGACGACGTTCTGGTCACCGCGATGATCCGCGGCGCCTTCGAGTTCCAGGGCCAGAAGTGCTCCGCCGCGTCGCGCGCCTACGTCGCCCGCTCGACCTGGAACCGCATCAAGGACCGGCTCGTCGCCGAGACCGAGGGCATCAAGATGGGCGAGGTCACCGACTTCTCCAACTTCATGGGTGCCGTCATCGACAACCGGGCGTTCGCCAAGCACCAGGCCGCGATCACCCGCGCCCACGAGCACTCCGGGATCGAGGTCATCGCCGGCGGCACGGTCGACGACTCCGAGGGCTACTTCGTGCGGCCCACCATCGTGGAGATCGCCGACCCCACCGACGAGATGTTCGCGACCGAGTACTTCGGCCCGATCCTCGCCGTCCACGTCTACGAGGACGGCGACTTCGAGAAGGTCGTCCACCAGATGGAGTCGTTCGCGCCCTACGCGCTGACCGGCGCGATCATCGCGCAGGACCGGGGCGTCATCGCCTGGGCCCGCAAGACGCTGCGGTTCGCGGCCGGCAACTTCTACATCAACGACAAGCCCACGGGCGCCGTGGTCGGCCAGCAGCCGTTCGGCGGCGGCCGCGCCTCCGGCACCAACGACAAGGCCGGCGCGCCGGTCAACCTGCTGCGCTGGACCTCGCCGCGGTCCATCAAGGAGACCTTCGTCCCGCCGAAGGACTACCGCTACCCGTACATGGGCTGACCCGCCCGAAACTGATCGCTGACCCGCCCGAAGGTTTCGGGCGGGTCAGCGTCGTCTCGTGCCCTGCCCCGAGGAGGGGACGGGGCTACGGTGGAGAGGTGCGTCGCGTGGTCGGATCCCTCGTGGGGGCCTACCTGCTCGCTGCCCTGGTGACGAAGGGCCTGGAGGTCGCGGGCGTCACCCGCTGCGGGTGCTCGGACGACTGCTGGTGCCGTCGGCCGGGACTGTCGGCGTTCAGGTGGGTCTTCCCGTTCCGGCACGGTGCAGCGTCCAGCCCGACTGTCGAAGGGCGCTGACCCGCCCCGAAACAGAGCGCTGACCCGCCCGAAAGTCTCGGGCGGGTCAGCGCCGGGTTCTCTGGTCAGGCGGGGAGGCACTGGCTCCCGGACTGGGCCTCGCCGTTGATGCTGACGTTCCAGGTCGCGCAGACGGTGGGGTTCGCCTGGGCCGGCGTGGCGAGCAGCGTGGCGGCCGCGGTGAGGGTGACGACGGTGAGCAGACGCTTCATGTGAAGGACCTTTCCGAGAGCGCGCGGGGGTCCTTGGTGCCCCCGCATCGCCTCCGCAACGAGGAGCCGTGGCGCTCGTCACGTCGTGCCCGGTGCAGGTCCAGACCACCACCCCCGGGGACAATGGAGGGGTGGTCCTCCTTCCCCAGCACATGGGTGCGCTGCACCCGGTCGAGCAGCTGCTGACCTGGCTCCTCGCGTTCGGCCCGTTCGTGGTGCTGGGGATCGTGGTCCTGGTTCGCAGGCGTCACGAGGCCCGCGACGAGGCCGCCCGCGACGAGGCCGCCCGCGACGAGGCCGCCCGCGACGAGGCCGCCCGCGACCAGGCCGCCCGCGACCAGGCCGCCCGCGACCAGGCCGCCCGCGACGAGGCCGCCCGCGACGAGGCGCGGGACGGTCAGCGCGACAGGTAGCGGCGGCCGACCTCGTTCTCCGCGCGCAGCGCCTTGAGGAGCAGGTCGGAGACCAGCCCTTCGATCTTGCCGCCGACGAGCGGGATGTTGACCTTGATGGTGAGGTCCACGGTCTCGGTGGTGACACCACCGGACTCCGCCAGCCGCGCGGTCCCGGACATGTCGCCCGGCTTGCCCGGGATGGTCACGGTGATGTCGGCCTCGGCGGCGGTGCTCCAGCTCTCCTGCTGGACGATGTTGATCTCGTCGCCGACGAACTTGCGGGCGAACGACGGGATGCCGTCGGCGGCCTGCACCTGGTCGATGGTGACCTCCATGCCGCTGTCGGTGGGGTCGATGCTCACCAGCGCCCGCAGCACGCCCTGGTACTCGCAGACCTCCTCGCGGAAGGCGGGGTCGGCCAGCATCTGCGCGACCTCCGTCATCGGGGCGTCGTAGGTGAGCTCGTGGACCAGTCGCTTCGCCATGTCGTGAGCCTCTCAGGTCGTCGGCCGCCAGGCCTTCGGGGGACGTCCCGGCGGGTGCCGGCGGGTCATCATCCCGAACGCTGCAGCCGCCCCGACGGCACGCCGCCACCCGTGTTGTGCCCGTCACAGGCCGGGTCCTAGGGTCGGGGTGTGTCGACGACGTTGGACAGGGAGAAGTCGGACCTGCTGGAGAAGGCCATCGACGTGGCCAAGGGCAGGAAGGGGACCGGCGGGCCTCCGCATGACAGCGTCGGCACCCTGCTGAAGGCCTACTACCGGCACGTCGCGCCGGAGGACGTCACCGACCGCAGCGACATCGACCTCTACGGGACGCTGGCCTCCCACTACAAGCTCGCCGGCAACCGCCCGCAGGGCACCGCCAACGTGCGGGTCCTCACGCCCAACATCAGCGAGCACGGCTGGTCGGCGTCGGGCCACTCGGTCGTCGAGGTCGTCACCGACGACATGCCGTTCCTGGTCGACTCGCTGACGATGGAGCTCACCCGGCAGCTCCGCGACGTGCACATCGTGGTGCACCCGCAGTTCGACGTACGCCGCGACATCACCGGCGAGCTGCAGGACGTGATGCCGGTCGCCGACGGCTCGGTCGAGCCGGCCGAGGACACGCTGCGCGAGTCCTGGATGCACATCGAGATCTCCCGCGTCGGCGACGACGAGGAGGCCGCGGAGATCGAGGAGTCGCTGCAGCGGGTGCTGCGCGACGTCCGCGAGTCCGTCGAGGACTGGGAGAAGATGCAGGCCCAGGCGCTGGCCATCGTCGACGAGCTGGAGTCGGCCGACCTCCCGGTCCCCGACTACGAGGTCGAGCAGGGCCGCGACCTGCTGCGCTGGCTGGCCACCGACCACTTCACCTTCCTCGGCTACCGCGAGTACCGCCTCGAGACCGAGGGCGACGACGAGCTGCTGCGGGCCATCCCCGGCACCGGCCTCGGCATCCTGCGGGCCGACCAGGACATGTCGCCGTCGTTCGGCAAGCTGCCGGCGGCGGTGAAGGCCAAGGCGCGCGAGAAGACGCTGCTGGTGCTGGCGAAGGCGAACTCGCGGGCGACCGTGCACCGCCCGGCGTACCTCGACTACGTCGGCGTCAAGACGTTCGACGAGAACGGCGAGGTCGTGGGGGAGCGGCGCTTCCTCGGGCTCTTCTCCAGCGCCGCCTACACCGAGTCGGTGGCCCGGATCCCGCTGCTGCGGGAGAAGTCCGCCGAGGTGCTCCGCCGCAGCGGGTTCGACCACCGCAGCCACGCCGGCAAGGCGCTGATGGACACCCTCGAGACCTACCCGCGCGACGAGCTGTTCCACACGCCGGTGGACGTGCTCGCGACCACCGCCGAGGCGGTCATGCACGCGCGGGAGCGCCGCCAGGTCCGGATGTTCCTGCGCCGCGACACCTACGAGCGCTACGTCTCCGTCCTGGTCTACCTGCCGCGCGACCGCTACAACACCACCGTCCGGGAGCGGTTCTCCGCGATCCTCAAGGAGCACCTCCACGGCGAGTCGGTGGAGTTCAGCGCCCGGGTCGGTGAGTCCGCGACCGCCAACGTCCACTTCGTGGTGCACCCGCCGAAGGGCGAGCCGCTCGCCGACGTCGACACCGCCGACCTCGAGCGCCGGCTGGCCGACGCGTCGCGGTCGTGGCGCGACGACTTCACCTCCGCGGTGATGAGCGAGTACGGCGAGGAGCAGGGTGCGCGGCTGGCCCGGCGCTACATCGACTCCTGGCCGGAGGCCTACAAGGAGGACTTCCAGCCGGCGACCGGCTCGTTCGACCTCGGCCGGCTCGAGTCGCTCGGCGACGGCGGCATCGACCTGTCGCTCTACGAGCAGATGGACGCCGGCCGCGGCGAGGCCCGGCTCAAGGTGTTCCGGATCGGCTCGCCGCTCTCGCTGTCCGAGATCCTGCCGATGCTGTCGTCGATGGGGGTCGAGGTCGTCGACGAGCGGCCCTACGAGCTCGAGGGGCTCGGCCGTCCGACGTTCATCTACGAGTTCGGGCTGCGCTACGCCCACGAGGTGCCGGCGCTCGGCCGCGACCTGTTCCAGGACGCGCTGCGTGCGGTCTGGGACGGCTTCAACGAGATCGACGGCTTCAACGCGCTCGTCCTCGCCGCCGGCCTGACCTGGCGGCAGGCGACCGTCCTGCGCGCCTACGCGAAGTACATGCGGCAGGGGAACTCGCCGTTCGCCCTCGACTACATCGAGGACGCGCTACGCAACAACGTCGAGATCACCCGGATGCTGGTGCAGCTCTTCGAGGCCCGCTTCGAGCCGGGCCGCAACGGGCTCGGCGCCCAGGAGGAGGCCCGCACCGCGCGGGTGGAGCAGGTCGAGCACCGGCTCGAGCAGGCGCTCGACGAGGTCGCCAGCCTCGACCAGGACCGCATCCTGCGCTCCTACCTCACCCACATCCGCGCCACGCTGCGCACCAACTACTTCCAGCCGGCCGGGGACGGGGGGCACCACCCCTACATCTCGTTCAAGCTCGAGCCGTCGGCGATCCCGGACCTGCCTGAGCCGCGGCCGCGCTTCGAGATCTTCGTCTACTCGCCGCGTGTCGAGGGCGTCCACCTGCGCTTCGGCCAGGTGGCCCGGGGCGGCCTGCGCTGGTCCGACCGCCGCGACGACTTCCGCACCGAGGTGCTCGGCCTGGTCAAGGCGCAGATGGTGAAGAACACCGTGATCGTGCCGGTCGGCGCCAAGGGCGGGTTCTTCTGCAAGCAGCTGCCCGACCCGAGCGACCGCGACGCGTGGATGGCCGAGGGCGTCGCCTGCTACAAGACGTTCATCTCCGGCCTGCTCGACATCACCGACAACCTCGTCGAGGGCAAGACCGTCCCGCCGGAGAAGGTGGTGCGCCACGACGGCGACGACGCCTACCTCGTGGTGGCCGCCGACAAGGGCACGGCGACGTTCTCCGACATCGCCAACGGCGTGGCCAAGGACTACGGCTTCTGGCTCGGCGACGCGTTCGCCAGCGGCGGCTCGGTCGGCTACGACCACAAGGCAATGGGCATCACCGCCCGCGGCGCCTGGGTCTCCGTCCAGCGCCACTTCCGCGAGCGGGGCATCGACTGCCAGACCGAGGACTTCACCGCGGTCGGCATCGGCGACATGTCGGGCGACGTGTTCGGCAACGGCATGCTCTGCTCCGAGCACATCCGGCTCGTGGCCGCCTTCGACCACCGCGACATCTTCCTCGACCCCGACCCCGACGCGGCGACGTCGTACGCCGAGCGCAAGCGGCTGTTCGAGATGGCGCGGTCGAGCTGGCAGGACTACGACACCTCGCTCATCTCGGAGGGCGGCGGCGTCTACTCACGCTCGCTGAAGTCGATCCCGCTCAACGACGCGGTCCGCCGGGCGCTGGGAATCGACGCCGAGGTCAAGGCGATGACGCCGGCGGAGCTGATGAAGGCGATCCTCCAGGCGCCCGTCGACCTGCTGTGGAACGGCGGCATCGGCACCTACGTCAAGGCGTCGAGCGAGTCCAACGCCGACGCCGGCGACAAGGCCAACGACCCGATCCGCATCGACGGCCGCGAGCTGCGCGCCAAGTGCGTCGGCGAGGGCGGCAACCTCGGCCTCACCCAGCTCGGCCGCATCGAGTACGCCGCCAACGGCGGCCGGATCAACACCGACTTCATCGACAACTCGGCCGGGGTCGACACGTCCGACCACGAGGTCAACATCAAGATCCTGCTCGACCGGGTGGTCGCCGACGGCGACCTCACCGAGAAGCAGCGCAACAAGCTCCTCGCCGACATGACCGATGAGGTGGCCGAGCTGGTGCTGCGCGACAACTACGAGCAGAACCTCGCGCTCGCCAACGCCAGCGCCTTCGCGCCGTCACTGCTCCACGTCCACGAGGACTGGATCAAGCAGCTCGAGAAGCGGGGCGTGGTCAATCGCGAGCTCGAGGCGCTGCCGTCGAGCAAGGAGGTGCGCGCCAGGCTCGACCGCGGCGAGGGGCTCACCACGCCGGAGCTGTCGGTGCTGATGTCGTGGACCAAGATCGTCCTCGCCGACGAGCTGCTCGACTCCGACCTGCCCGACGACCCGTACCTCCACCACGACCTGATGGTCTACTTCCCGACGCCGGTGAAGGAGGGCTTCGAAGGGCAGATCGCCGAGCACCCGCTGCGCCGCGAGATCATCGTGACCCAGGTGGTCAACGACCTGGTCAACGGCGCCGGCATCACCTTCTGGCCGCGGCTGTCCGGCGAGACCAGCTCCTCGGCCGCCGAGCTCACCCGCGCCAACTTCGTGGCCCGGGAGATCTTCGGGTCGCTGGAGCTGCGCGACGAGCTGAAGTCCTGGGACAACAAGCTCGACGCCGCCGTCCAGACCCGGATGCGCACCGAGATGCGCACCCTCGTCGAGCGCGCCTCGCGCTGGCTCGTGAACAACCGGCGGCCCCCGCTCGACTCGCAGGGCACCGTCGAGTTCTTCCGCGAGCCGGTGCAGGAGGTCATGGCGCAGCTGCCCGACCTGATGACCGGCCGCGAGCTGCAGGCCTTCCACGAGCGCCGCGACAAGTACGTCGACCAGGGCGTCCCCGAGGAGCTCGCGACCCGCGTGGCCGGCCTCGAGCCGGCGTACTCCCTGCTGGGGATCGTGGAGATCGCCGGCCGCGAGGAGGTCGACCCGGCCGAGGTCGCCCGGATCCACTTCGCGCTCGGCGAGCGGCTCGGACTGCCGCTGCTGGCGTCGCGGATCCAGGCGCTGCCGCGGGCCGACCGCTGGCAGACGATGGCCCGCGGCGCGGTGCGCGACGACCTCAACACCGTGCACGGCCAGCTGACCGCGCAGGTCATGGTCGCGACCTCGGCCGACGACTCGGTGCCCGCGCGGATCGCCGCCTGGGAGGACTCCGACAGCGTCCTCGTCAGCCGCGCCGCCGGCACCCTCGAGGAGATCTGCGCCGACGAGACCGCCGACCTCGCCCGGATGTCCGTCGGGCTCCGGGTGGTGCGCGGGCTGCTTTCCAGCGGCTGAGGCGCGGGGCCGTGGCGATCCCCGGATATCCGGGGATCGCCTCGCTCCTCGGCCAGTGGAGTGCCCGAGAAGTGACCACAGTGGCCGAGCGGTGGGGCCCGTGTGGCGGCTGTGGCGACCCAGACGCCGCACGGGGTCGCGTCGTACGCCGCTACGCTGCCGGGCCATGACCGACCTGCGCGCCGCCGGAGTGGCCGAGACCGCCCGACTGACCACCAGCGGGGAGGTCACGGCGCGCGCCGTGGTCGACGCCGCGCTCGACCGGATCGCGGCCACCGACCCGCCCCTCAACGCCTTCTCCAGGGTGCTCGCCGACCGCGCCCGCGCCGAGGCCGACGAGCGCGACCGGGCACTGGCGGCGGGGGAGCAGCCCGGCCCGCTGCACGGCGTACCGGTCGCCGTCAAGGAGGAGATCGACGTCGCCGGCACGGTGACGACCTTCGGCGGCGAGGCCAACGAGACACCGGTCGCCGCCGACGCCGAGGTCGTACGCCGCCTCCGCGACGCCGGCGCGGTCATCATCGGCAAGACGACGATGCCGGAGTTCGGCTCCTTCCCCTACACGGAGTCGGTCTCGCGCGGCGTCACCCGTAACCCGTGGGACCCGAGCCGCAGCCCCGGCGGCTCCAGCGGTGGCACTGCCGTCGCGGTTTCCGCCGGCATGGTGCCCGCCGGCATGGGCGGCGACGGCGGCGGCTCGATCCGCATCCCCAGCGCCTGCTGCGGGCTGTTCGGCCTCAAGCCGCAGCGCGGTCGCGTCACCACCGCGCCGCACCCGCACCTGTGGTGGGCGCTCGGCGTCGCAGGGCCGCTCACCCGCAGCGTGCTCGACAGCGCCCTCGTGTACGACGTCGTCCGCGGCCACACCGATGTCGACCGGTGGCGGGCCGGGGAGGCCGGCTCGTTCGTCGAGGCCGCCCGCCGCGAGCCCGGCCGGCTCCGTATCGGCTGGTCGGCCAAGCCGGTGACGCTCGGCGTCCGGCCCGACCCGATCAACGTCCAGGTCCTCCAGGACACCGTCCGGCTGCTGTCGGATCTCGGCCACGACGTCCGCGAGGTCGACCCACGCTACCCGGACCCGACCCTGGCGTTCGTGCCGCAGTTCTTCGCCGGCGTCCGCACCGAGGCCGACGCGGTGGAGCACTACGACCGGCTGGAGCGGCGAACCCGCCAGACCTACCGGATGGGCACCTGGGTGACGCCGAAGGTCGTCGACTGGGCGATGGCGCAGGGTGAGAAGGTCGCCGAGAAGGCCAACCGCGTCTTCGACGACGTCGACGTGCTGCTCACGCCGACCATGGCCAACCGGCCGCCGGCGGTGGGCGTCCTCGGCGGCCGCGGCACGGTCATGTCGTCGCTGGTGTCGATGCCGGCGATCAGCTACGTCGCGCTGTGGAACGTCGCGGGCAACCCCGCGGCGTCGGTCCCGTGCGGCACCGGCCCCGACGGCCTGCCGACGGCGGTCCAGCTGGTCGGGCGGCCCGACGCCGAGCCCACGCTGCTGAGCCTGTCGGCGCAGATCGAGCAGGCGCGGCCCTGGCCGCTGCTGGCTCCCGAGGGCTGAGCCGGCCCCCCGGCAAGGCCGATAGCCTGCCTGACATGGCGGCGATCGAGGTCGAGGGCCTCACCATGGTCTACGGAGACCTGCGCGCGGTGGACGCCGTGACCTTCAGCGTCGCGGAGGGTGAGTTCTTCGGCGTGCTCGGACCCAACGGCGCCGGGAAGACCACGCTGCTCGAGATGATCGAGGGGCTCCGCAAGCCGGTCGCGGGGACGGCGACCGTCCTGGGCCAGCGCGCCTGGCCCCGGAACCAGCGACTGCTGCCGCGCATCGGCGTCCAGCTGCAGGCCTCGTCGTTCTTCGAGCGGCTCACCGCCCGCGAGCAGATCCACACCTTCGCCGCCCTGTACGGCGTCCCGCTGGCGACGGCCGACGAGTGGCTGGAGCGGGTCGGTCTGGTCGACAAGGCCGGCACGCGAGTCGAGGACCTGTCCGGGGGCCAGAGCCAGCGCCTCTCGATCGCCTGCGCGCTGGTGCACGAGCCGGAGGTGGTGTTCCTCGACGAGCCGACCGCGTCGCTCGACCCGCAGGCGCGCCGCAACCTCTGGGACCTGCTCTCCGGGCTCAACGACTCCGGTCGCACCGTCGTCCTCACCACCCACTACATGGACGAGGCCGAGGCCCTCTGCGACCGGGTCGCGATCATGGACCACGGCCGGGTGCTCCGGCTCGACTCGCCCGCCGCGCTCGTGCGCGGGCTGGCCGCGCCGGCCCGCATCGTGGTCGCCCCCGGCCAGCTCGGTGCGGACGAGGGCCGGTCGCTGGCGGGCGTGAGCTCGGTGAGCGAGAGCGCCGACGGCCTCGTGCTCACCACCCACGAGCCCGCCGTGGTCGTCGCCCGGCTTGCCGAGCTCGACCACCTCGACGGCGTGCGGGTCCACACCGCCACCCTCGAGGACGTCTTCCTCGACCTGACCGGACGGGAGTACCGCGCATGAGCACGCCCTTCGGCGCGCTGTCGCTGGCGATCCTGCGCGGGTTCCTCCGCGACAAGAGCTCGGTCTTCTTCGCGGTGATCTTCCCGCTGATGTTCCTGGTGCTCTTCGGCGGCATCTTCGCGGACCGCACGCAGTCGCAGGTGGACCTGATCGCCGTCGGCGACGTCGCGCTGCTCGACGAGATGCCGCCCCAGGCGCGTGAGGCGTTCGACCAGACCTTCGCGGTGACCACGTCCGACGACCTCGACGACGCGCTGCGGCAGGTGCGCGACGGCGACGCCGACGTCGCGATCCGGATGGCCGGCGACACGCTGGTCGCCCATTACACCCAGACGGACCAGGTCCGGGCCGCCGTCACCCAGGGCGCCTTGCGCGCCTTCGTCGACGGCACCAACGTCGCGCTGAGCGGCGAGCCGCCGCGCTTCGAGCTCGTCACCGAGCGCGTCGAGGACGAGTCGCTGGAGACCATCCAGTTCGTCACCCCAGGGCTGCTCGGGTGGGCGGTCGCCATGAGCGCGGCCTTCGGCGCCGCGGCCACCCTGCAGGGCTGGCGGCAGAGCAAGCTGCTGCGCCGGCTGCAGCTCGCACCCGTGTCCACCCGCACCGTCGTGGGCGCGCGGGTGACGGTGACGATCGCCATCGCGCTCGTGCAGATGGCGATCTTCGTCGGCCTGGGCGCGGGCGCCTTCGGACTCACGCTCGCCGGGTCGTGGTGGATGGCGGTGCCGCTGCTGGTGGTCGGGACGCTCTGCTTCATGGCGCTCGGGCTGCTGGCGGGAGCGATCACCACCACCACCGAGGGGGCGGTCAACGCCGCCAACTTCATGGTGCTGCCGATGGCGTTCCTCAGCGGGTCGTTCTTCCCGCTCGACGGGGCGCCGGGGTGGCTGCAGACGGTCTCGCTGGCGCTGCCGCTGCGCCACCTCAACGACGGGATGCTCGACGTCATGGTGCGCGGCCAGGGCGCCGCGGCGGCGCTGTGGCCGATGGCGATCCTGGCCGCCTTCGCGGTCGCGGTGACGCTCGTGGCCGCCCGTCTCTTCCGGTGGGAGACGAGCTGACCGTGGGCCTGCTGCTCCAGACGCCCCGCGCTCGCCTGGCCAGGTTGCGCCGCCGTCTGAGCCGCGGCCGGCCCAGTCCGCTCGCCGGCCGGCGGGTGCTGGTCACCGGCGCCTCCTCCGGCATCGGCGAGGCCACCGCGTACGCCGTCGCCGGCGCGGGCGCGCACGTGCTGCTCGTCGCCCGGCGGGCCGACGAGCTCGACCGGGTGCGCCGCGCGGTCGCCGACGGCGGCGGCCGCGCCGCGGCGTACCCCTGCGACCTGGCCGACGGCGACGCCGTCGACACACTGGTCGCGCGACTGCTGGCCGAGCACGGCGGCGTCGACTACCTCGTCAACAACGCCGGCCGCTCGATCCGCCGGTCGCTGGCGCTGACGCACGACCGGTTCCACGACTTCGAGCGGACCATGGCGGTCAACTACTTCGCCCCCGTCCGGCTGACGATGGGGCTGCTGCCGGCGATGCGGGCGCAACGGTTCGGGCACGTCGTCAACGTCGTGACGTGGGGCGTGCAGATGAAGGCGCCCAAGTTCGCGGCGTACATCGCCTCCAAGACCGCCCTCGACACCTGGTCTCGGATCGCGGGCCGGGAGGCGTACGACGACAACGTCACCTTCACCAACATGCGCTTCGCGCTGGTGCGCACCGCCATGGTGGTGCCGACCGGCAACGTCGAGGACCGGCGACAGCTCACGCCCGAGCAGGCGGCGCAGAAGGTGCTCCGCGCCCTCGAGGACCGGCCGGTCACCGTCGACACCCTCGCCGGCCGGGCAGGGGAGGTGCTCAACCTGCTGGCGCCCCGGCTCAGCGACGCGCTGATGAACCGCTTGCACCGGGCCTCGCCGGACTCCGCCAGGGCCCGCAACGCAGGCGCCTCTGCGAGATCCTCGGACAGGACCTGACCGGAACCGCTCGACCGTGGGCTGACTCACGCGAAACTCGCACGACACCGCACGTCCGGGGCGGAAGAATCCGGCCGGTGCTCGCCCTCCTCCTGCGCCAGGTCCGGCCACCGTCGCCGCTGGCCGGCCGCCTCTCGGTCCAGTCCCTGCTGTTCGCCCTCGGCGACGGCACCTTCATGACCGGGTCGGCGGTGTTCTTCACCCAGATCGTCGGGCTCTCGGCGGCCGAGGTGGGCCTGGGCCTGACCGTCGCCGGCATCGCCGCCTTCCTCGTGGCCGTGCCGATGGGCAAGCTGGTCGACCGGTTCGGACCGAAGCGGATGTGGGCGGTCAGCGCGGTCGGGCAGGCCGCGATGTTCTCCGTCTGGCCCTTCATCGACGACTTCCGGGGCTACCTGCTGATGGCGGTGGCCATGGAGGTCGTGGGCGCGCTCGGCGGAGCGGCGCACGGCGCCTACACGATCGACGTGCTGCCCCCGGACGAGCGGGTGCAGTCCCGCGCCTACATGTACTCCGCGCTCAACGTGGGCTTCACCCTCGGCGCGCTGCTGGGCGGCATCGCGCTGGCGTTCGAGTCGAACGACGTGCTCCACGCGCTGCCCTGGTTCACCGCGCTGGTGTTCCTCGTCAACGCCGTGGCCATCGGCCGGCTGCCGCGCGCCCCGCACGACGACCGGACCGCCGAGGAGCGCAAGGTGAAGGTGCCGGGGCCGGGTCCGCTGCGCAACCCGGGCTGGCTGCTCACCTCGTTCCTCAGCGGCGTGCTGTGGACCAACCAGGTGCTGCTCCACCTCGTCATCCCGCTGTGGCTCGTCCAGGAGACCGACGCCCCCAGGGTGTTGGTCGCGATCCTGTTCGCGACCAACACGGTGATGTGCATCTTCCTGCCGATGGCCGCGGCCCGCGGCGTCCGGGACGTGACCACGGCGCTGCGGGCGCTGCGGGTGTCCTCGGTGTTCTTCGTGGTCTCCTGCCTGATCACCCTCGCCACCCACGACACCGTCGGCTGGCTGACGATCGCGCTGGTGTGGCTCGGCCATGTCACGGTGACCGGCGCCGAGCTGTACCTGTCGGCGGCGAGCTGGTCCTTCGAGGCGGAGCTGATGGACCCCCGCCAGCGCGGCGCCTACCAGGGTGCGGCCGAGCTGAGCGGAACGCTCGGCCGGGTCTGGGCGCCGGCCGTCTACACGTTCCTGGCGATGAGCTGGGGGGCCGGCGGCTGGCTCGTGATCGCGGGCATCATCGTGGTCGCCACGATCGCGGCGCACCCGTCCACGCGCATGGCGCAGCGGTTCCTCGACCGGCACGTGCCCGCGGACGTGCTGGCCGCGGCCCGCGCCGCCACCCCCGACCCCGAGGAGGGGCTGGCCGTCGGTCCGCCGTCGCTGATCGACGACGAGCAGCCGGTCGTCGGTGCGGCCCTGCCTCCCGGGGCGGTGCCGGAGCCGTCGGAGACGGCGGTCCGACCCGGCTGACAGGTCGGCCGGGGGCCGGACGTGGGGCCGGAGGAGGGGCCCGGCGACGTGGCCGTCGTCACGTCCGACAGGATGGCTCCGGGGGCCCGCCCGGACGCGCGGCGGGACTGACCGCAGAGGGAGGACCCAGGACGTGACGAGCCGGACCAGCCAGCAGCAGGACCGAGCCGCGGCGGTGGCGCGATGAGCGGGCCGCTCGAGGACGTCCTCGTCGTCGACCTGTCCCGCGCGCTCGCCGGGCCGCATGCCACCCAGATGCTGGGCGACCTCGGCGCCCGGGTGGTCAAGGTCGAGGCCCCGGGCACCGGCGACGACACCCGCGGCTGGGGGCCGCCGTTCGTCGGCGACGCCGACGAGCGGCAGTCGACGTACTTCCTGTCGACCAACCGCAACAAGGAGTCGATCGCGCTCGACCTCAAGGACGACGCGGACCGGAAGGTGCTGCTCGACCTGGTCGACCGCGCCGACGTGCTGGTCGAGAACTTCCGCACCGGCGTGCTGGAGCGGCTCGGCCTCGGCATCGCCGCGCTGCAGGAGCGCAACCCGCGGCTGGTCGTCCTCTCGATCACCGGCTTCGGCCACGACGGCCCCGAGGGCGGCCGCGCCGGCTACGACCAGATCGCGCAGGGCGAGGCCGGCCTGATGTCGCTCACCGGCTCGGGCCCCGAGGACCCGCAGCGGGTCGGCGTGCCGATCGCCGACCTGCTCTCCGGCATGTACGGCGCCTACGGCGTCCTCGCCGCGCTGCACGAGCGCAACCGCACCGGCCGCGGCACCGTCGTGCGGACCTCGCTGCTCGCCGCGGTCGTCGGCGTCCACGCCTTCCAGGGCACCCGGTGGACGGTCGCCGGCGAGGTCGGCCGGGCACAGGGCAACCACCACCCGTCGATCGCGCCGTACGGCCTCTTCCACTGCCGCGACGGCTCGGTGCAGATCGCGCTCGGCAGCGAAGGGCTGTGGCGCAAGTTCTGCGAGGGATTCGGGCTCGACCCCGGTGCCCCCGGCCTCGCCACGAACGCCGAGCGGGTCGCCGACCGGCCGCGGGTCATCGAGGTCGTCGAGGCGGCCTTCGCCGACTGGGACGCCGAGCCGCTGCTCGCCCGGCTCGCCGAGATCGGCATCCCCGCGGGCAAGGTGCGCACGCTCGACGAGGTCTACGGCTGGGACCAGACCGCCAGCCAGGGCCTGCTGCTCGACCTCGACCACGCCACGCTCGGCACGATCACGGTGCCCGGGCCGCCGCTGCGGTTCTTCGACGTCGACGGCACCGAGGTGACCCGCCGCGACCACGCCGCGCCGCCGCTGCTCGACCAGCACGCCGAGCAGATCCGGTCCTGGCTGGGGGAGGGCGAGGGCTGAGCCCTGGCGCGGGGCCGCCCCGCGTCGCGATCCCCGGCTATCCGGGGATTCGTGTGACCCGCGTGCGCAACCGCAGGTCGGAGCAGCCTCCGGACCCGCGGTTGCGCACAACTGCCCGGGACGGGCGGGCGCTCACCCGTCGCCGCGGGCCGGGCCCAGCAGGCTGAACCGGACCCCGGCCGGGTCGGCCACGACGGCGACCCGGCCGTACGGCGTGTCCTCGGCGGAGTGGACGGTCGCGCCACCGAGCTCCTCGACCCGGGACACGGCCGCGTCGGCGTCTTCGACCGCGACGTAGAAGCGCCACGACGAGCCCTCGGGGCCGGCGAACGCGGACGCGTCCATGATCCCGGCCCTGGCCTGCTCGCCCTGGCCGAGCGTGCTGTAGCGGAACTCGTCGCTGTCGCTCTCCACGTGCAGGTCCCAGCCGAACACGTCGCGGTAGAACGTCGTCGACGCGCGGTAGTCGGTGGACAGCGTCTCGAACCACGCCGGCGTGCCCGGCGCGCCCAAGGCGCCCATCCCGGTGTGCTGCCCGGCCTGCCACACGCCGATGCCGGCGCCGGCCGGGTCGACGAGGAAGGCCATGTGCCCCATCTCGCCGACCTGCATCGGCTCGACGACGACCTGGCCGCCGTGCTCGCGGGCCCGCTCTGCGGTTGCCGTCACGTCGTCGCTGGCGAGGTAGACCGACCAGGTCTCCGGTCCCATCGAGCCGTCGTTGTGCATGCAGCCGGCCACGGGCGCCCCGTCCCGCTCGAAGGTCACGTAGCCGCCGTACTCCTCGCCGGCGGCCTCGGAGGTCCAGCCGAACAGGTCGCCGTAGAACCGGCGCGCCCCCTCGACGTCGGTGGTGAACAGCTCGACCCAGGCGGGCTCACCCGGGGCGTACGTCGGGCGGGTGTCGGGCACGGTCGTCTCCTCAGTGGTGGGCGGGGTGGCGCTCTGGGCTGAAGGTGTGGTCGTCATGCCCGTACCGACTCGGCACCCGCCGAGAACTCATCGGCGGGGTCAGCTCGCCTTGCGCTTCGCTGCGGTCTTCTTGGCGGTGGTCTTCTTCGCCGCCGACTTCTTGGCGGTCTTCTTGGCGGCAGCCTTCTTGGCTGGGGCCTTCTTCGCGGTCTTGCGGGCTGCGGCCTTCTTCGCGGGCTTCTCCTCGTCCTCACCCGAGGGCGCCTCCCCGCGCGCCGTCTTCGCGGCGTCGACGGAGCGCTGCAGCGCGGCCAGCAGGTCGACGACCTCGCCCGAGGTCTTGGTCGAGGTCGGGGTCCGCTGGACCTCGCCGCCCTCGATCTTCGCCCTCACCACGGCCTGCACGGCCTCGGCGTAGTCGTCCTCGAACTCCGAGGCGTCGAAGTCGCCGGCGAGGGTCTCGACGAGCATCTGGGCCATCCTGACCTCGGCGTCCTTGACCTCGCCGGCCTCGACCTGGAAGTCGGGGGTGCGGATCTCGTCGGGCCACATCATCGTCTGCAGCACGATGACGTCGTCGCGCACGCGCAGCACGGCCACGGTGGTGCGCTGCCGCAGCGCGACGGTGACCACGGCCATCCGGTCGGCGTCGAGCAGCGCCTGCCGCAGCAGCGCGTAGGGCTTCGCGCCCGACTTCTCCGGCTCGAGGTAGTAGGACTTCTCGAAGAGCATCGGGTCGATCTGGTCGCTCGGCACGAACTTCTCGACGGCGATCTCGCGGCTCGACGTCACCGGCAGGTCGGCCAGGTCCTCGTCGGTGAGGACGACCATCTCGCCGTCCTCGGTCTCGTAGCCCTTGGCGATGTCGGCGTAGGCGACCTCCTCGCCGTCGATCGAGCAGACCCGCTGGTACTTGATCCGGCCGCCGTCCTTGGCGTGCACCTGCCGGAAGGAGACGTCGTGGGACTCGGTCGCGGAGTACAGCTTCACCGGCACGCTGACCAGCCCGAAGGAGACGGCGCCCTTCCAGATCGCTCGCATAGGGTAAGCATGGCCTCATGCGTCCCATGCTCGCCACCCGTGGCGACCACGTCCCCGCCGGCGGCGGCTGGGTCCACGAGGTGAAGTGGGACGGCATCCGGCTGCTGGCCGACGTGACGGAGGGCCCCGACGGCCGCGACCGGACCATCCGGCTGGAGACCCGCAACGAGAACGATGCGACCGTCGCCTGGCCCGAGCTCGTCGCCTCCACGCCGCAGCGCGACCTGCTCGTGGACGGCGAGGTCATCGCGCTCAACGACCGGGGCGTCCCCGACTTCGGCGTGCTGCAGGACCGGATGCACGTACGCCGTGCCGCCACCGCCGAGGCCAAGTCGCGGGCGGTGCCGGCGACGTTCATGGTCTTCGACCTGCTGCGGCTCGACGGGGAGGACCTCACCAGGCGACCGCTGCGCGAGCGCCGACGGCTGCTCGAGGAGCTCGTCGCCGACGGCACCCTCGCCGGCACCTGGCAGGTGCCCGGCACCTACGACGACGGCGCCATGCTCCTCGAGGCCACCCGCGAGCAGGGTCTCGAGGGGATCGTCAGCAAGCGCCTCGACAGCCGCTACGAGCCGGGCGCGCGCAGCCGGCACTGGCTGAAGTTCCCGCACCGACCCCGCCGGTCCTACGTCGTCGGCGGCTGGCGGCCCGAGACCGGCTCGACCGGGCGGGTGGGGGCGCTGCTGGTGGGGGAGCCGACCCCGGACGGGCTCGTCTACCGGGGCCGGGTCGGCAGCGGCATCGCGGGCAAGGTGGGGCCGCAGCTGCGCGAGGCGCTCGAGCCGCTGGCCCGCGGCTCCAGCCCGTTCACCGACGAGGTGCCCCGGGTGGACGCGACCGGGTCCCACTGGGTCGAGCCGGTGCTGGTCGTGGACGTCGAGGCCCTCGGCCTGTCGACGCAGCAGCGCCTCCGCCAGCCGTCGTACCGTGGCCTGCGCACCGATCTCGGACCCGAGGACCTGACATGAGGCTGCTGCTGCTGACACTCCTCCTCGTGGGGTCGCTGCTCGTCCCCGCCCACGCGCACACCGTCACCGCCGTCCCTGTCAGCGCGGCCGCGAAGGAGCGCAGCCGCTCCGTGACCCTCGACGGGGTCCGCGTGGAGCTGAAGAAGCGCACCCGGCAGGTCGTCACCGTCAACCACACCGGCGGCCACGCGGCGCGCGTCGCGTTCTGGGCGAAGCGGGACGGGCGGTGGGTCAAGCGGTTCCAGGCCACCAACGGCCGGATCGGGTACGGCGGCCTGGTCGCCCGCCGCGAGCGGGTGCAGGGGTCGGGCAAGACCCCGCTCGGCACGTTCCGGCTGCCGTTCGCCTTCGGCATGGGGCGCGAGCGCGAGGGGTTCGACCCGAGCTACCGCAAGGTCCGCAAGGGGGACTACTGGGTGCTCGACAACCAGTCGAAGCACTACAACCGCTACCGGCACCGCAGCGAGGGCGGCTTCCGCTGGCGGCTGGGGCCCGGCCACCCTGACGCGTCCGAGCGGCTGAAGGACTACCCCGTCCAGTACGAGTTCAGCGTCGTCACGAAGTTCAACTGGGGCCAGGTCCGGCACCGCGGCGGCGCGATCTTCCTGCACGTCAACGGCTCCGGCGCCACCGCCGGCTGCGTGAGCGCGCCGCGGTGGTTCCTGCTCAGGGCGCTGAACCGGCTCGACCAGCGGCAGGCGCCCGTGATCGCCATCGGCCGGTGAGCCGGCCATGAGTGAGGTCCACGTCGACGTCGAGGGCCGCACCCTGCGCATCAGCAACCTCGACAAGGTGCTCTACCCGCGCACCGGAACCACCAAGGGCGAGGTGCTCAACTACTACGCCCGGGTGGCGCCGGTGATGCTGCCGCACCTGCGCGACCGCTGCGTCACCCGGATCCGCTGGCCGCACGGCGTCGAGCAGGACAGCTTCTTCGAGAAGAACGTCCCCGCCGGCACCCCGTCGTGGGTGCGCACCGCCAAGGTGCCGACCAGCGGCAGCCGCGGCGGCTCCCGCAACGGCGACCACCTCGTGTTCCCGATCGTCGACGACCTCGCCACCCTCACCTGGCTGGCCAACCTCGCCGCGCTCGAGCTCCACGTCCACCAGTGGACGGTCGGCCGCAACGGGCAGCCCCGCAACCCCGACCGGCTGGTCATCGACCTCGACCCGGGGGAGCCCGCCGGACTTCCGGAGTGCGCCGCGGTGGCGCTGCTCGTGCACGAGAAGCTCGCCGAGCGCGACCTCGACTGCAGCCCGGTGCTGAGCGGCAGCAAGGGCCTGCACCTGTACGCCGGTCTGTCGGGGCTGCCGGGCCGGCTCAACCCCGAGGGCACCACCGCCCTGGCGAAAGAGGTTGCCGAGGAGCTGCAGCGCGAGCACCGTGACCTGGTGACCGCCTCGATGACGAAGGCGAAGCGACCCGGCAAGGTCTTCCTCGACTGGTCGCAGAACGCCGGCTCCAAGACCACCGTCTCGCCGTACTCCCTGCGCGGCCGCGAGGTGCCCACCGTCGCCGCGCCGGTGACCTGGCAGGAGGTGGCGGCGGCGGAGGAGGACCCGCTGGCGCTGGAGCAACTGCGCTTCGAGGCCGTACTCGAGCGGGTGGAGGAGCACGGTGACCTCTTCCAGCCGTGAGCGCGTGGCGTCACTGCTGCTCGCCTCGTTCCTGGCCGCGGCCCTGCTCGGCGGCACGCCGACGACGCCGGCCACCGCGGGCGGCGCGGCCACCTGCGAGGGCGAGCCGGCGACGATCACCGGGACCGACGGCGACGACCTGCTGGTCGGCACCCCGGGGCGCGACGTCGTCGCCGGCCTGGCCGGCGACGACACGATCCGCGGCCGCGGCGGCGACGACCTGCTGTGCGGCGGGGACGGGGCGGACGTGCTGCGCGGCGGCGCCGGCCGCGACTCCCTCCACGACGTCGTGGTCAACAGCGGCGCCCAACGGCTCGACGGCGGCCGAGGCCGCGACGGGGTCACCTTCGGGTGGGACGTGCGCGACGGGGAGGGCGAGGTGCTGCGCGTCGTCGTCCTGGTCGACCTCGCGGCCGGACGGGCCGTGCTCGGCGACACCGGCACGACGTTCCCGTTCCGGTCGTTCCGCGAGGTGACGGCGCTGGTCTCGCCGGGGCGGTGGCGGTTCGTCGGCACCGCCGCGCCGGAGGTCGTCCGCACCGACCGGTTCATGTCGGTCGACGCCCGCACCCGCGGCGGCCGCGACACGGTCCACGGCTCGTGGCACGACGACCGCATCCGTGGCGGGCGCGGTGTCGACACGGCGTACCCGAGCCGCGGCCGCGACGTCTGCCTCGGCGTCGAGCGGGGCCGTCTCGCGGACTGCGAGAACCTCGGCTGACCTGCTCCACGGGTCGTCCGGAGGGCGTCTGAGGACGCTCCGTTACCCGTTGTCGAGCCGCAACGCGGGTTGTTACCCACTTGTGGAACGGTCGTGGAGCCCGCGTCACTCCAGCGTGAATCCCCCGCTCATAACTTCGAGAGGACAAGCAACCAATCCTGTGGGGGGATTCCAATGACTCAGAACGCACGCAAAGCGCTGGTCCCGCTGACTGTCGCGCTGGTCGCCGGCGCCGTCGCCGTCGGCTCGGGCGCCACCTGGACTGCCAAGACCCAGAGCGACGTCTCCGTTACTGGTGGTCTGCTGTCCCACAGCAACGACCGGAACAACGCCACGCTGGGCATCTCGAACATCAAGCCCGGCGACAGCCTCGAGGGCACTGTCACCGTGGTCAACACCGGCGATATCGACTCCAAGCTGACCTTGGTGTCGGCCAACGCAATTTCGGGTTTCGCCCCGACCATGCTGACCCTCAAGGTGGAGGCCGACTACGACAACGACGGCACTTGGGTAACGCTGTTCAACGGCGATCTCTCTGCGGTCTCCCTCAACGTCGAAGACGCGACGTTCGACCAGGGCCAGACGAACAAGTACCGCTTCACGGTCGCGCTCGACCCGACGTCCACGAACGTGGACCAGGGCAAGACGGCCAGCGTCGAGTTCGACTTCGACCAGACCGAGGGTGCCGCGGACTCGCTCACCGACATCTGGTCCTGAGTCGCCACATCGGGCGGCGCTCAGGCACGAGACATGGGGCGGTCGTCCGCCCGGCCACGACTAGGCCGGGCGGACGACCAGTATCAGGGCACGACAGGGGAGAGCAATGGAGATCAGGACCGAGACGCGGCGGCGTCGCAACCTCTCTGGCTGGCTCGTCAACCTCCTCTGTGCCGTCACCGGCCTCTACGCCCTGGGCCTCGTCGTGCCGACCGCCCTAGGGCTGGAGCGCTACGTCATCACCGGCACCTCGATGGGCGGCTCGATGTCGGTGGGTTCCCTGGTCTTCTCCGAGGTCGTCCCCTTGGGCGACCTACGGGTCGGTGACGTAATCACGTACCTGCCGCCGGCCGAGTCTGGCCTCGACACGCTGGTAACGCACCGGATCATCCGGATGAAGGGCGATCTGCTCCAGACCAAGGGCGACACAGTGGGGCAGCCGGACCCGTGGGTCTTCCATCTGGAGGCGCCCATGCAGGCTAGGGTGCGGTTCGCCGTCCCGTACGCCGGCTACCCGCTGCTCGCTATGCAGGACCGCCGGCTGCGGATCCTGGTCGTCGGCGTTCCGGCCGGTCTTATCGCGCTGCTCAGCCTGGGCCAGGCCGCGGGGGCACTCCGCCGGCGGCCGGAGGCTCCGTCGCGGGCCGACGACGAGAACGGGACGACGCGGACGTCGCGAGCCACGGCCGCCGTCGAGGGGTAGTCCTGTGCAGCGGCTGTGGGTCGGGCTGACGGCGCTCCTGGTGTGCCTGGGCGCCGCTGCCGGCCTGCCCGTGTGGCAGGTCGAGACGTCGGGCGCGACCTGGACCGACAGCAGCAGCACCCGGCTGTACGTCGAGGCGGCGCCCGACTGGACGCCGCCCACCGTGACGCTCGACAACCCGGGCGCCGGCGTCGTCGGCGTCGTCACGCTCACCGCCAACGCCTCGGACACTCCGTCCGGGGTGTCCCACGTCCTCATCCAGTACGCCGTGCAGGCGTCGGGCACGTGGGTCACGCTCTGCACCGACTACACGGCGCCCTACTCGTGCGCCTGGGTCACCACGTCGGTGGCCGACGGCGCCTACGAGCTGCGGGCGATCGCCGTCGACCTGGAGGGCAACAGCGACACCTCGTCCGTGCGCACGACCGAGGTGATCAACGCGGCCGCCGCGGAGATCGACCCCATCGCGTCGCCGGAGTCCGGCGACATCCTGCTCTCGGGTCGGCTCACCGGGACCGGGTCGGTGCCGTCGACGGTCCGATTCCAGTACGCGCCCGCCGGGTCGGGCAGCTGGTCGACGGTCCCCGGGTGCGGCGACACCGTGGGCCCCGCCAAGACCTGCACCTTCGCGTCGACGGAGACCGGGCGATTCGACTTCCGGCTGCGCGGCGTCGTGGTCGCGAAGGTGCTCACCGCGCGGGTCGACGACATCCACGTGGACAACGCGCCGCCCGACCTCAGCCTCCAGCTCCCGCCGTCGCCGTGGTCCGGCACGGTGACGCTCGCGGCGACCGCGAGCGACCCGGTCCCGGGCACCGGGGTCACCGGGGTGCTGTTCGAGTACCGGGCCGCGGGGGCCGGGTCCTGGACCACCTGCGGCACCGACACCACCGCGCCCTACAGCTGCGCCCTGAACACGAGCGCCCTCCCCGAGGGCGACCACGACGTGCGGGCCACCGCCACCGACGGCGTCGGCAACTCCCGCTCCGTCGTCCAGATCGGCAACGTGCGCAACGCCACGCTCGACCTGCTGCCCATCGCCACGGTGGTGCGCGGGAACGTCACCCTGACCTCCGCGTGGAGCGGAGCCTCCGGGCCGACGGTCGCCTTCGAGCGGTCGCCCGACGGCTCGTCGGGCTGGACCACGATCTCGGGCTGCGGCAGCCGGCCCGCCGGCGCCGGCACCACGTGCACCTGGGACACCACCACGGTCGCCTCGGGCACGTCGTTCGTCCGCGCCACCGTGAATCACAACGGCAACGTCTACCGCGACACCGAGTCGACGCTCGTCGACAACACGGCCCCGACGGTCTCGCTCACCGTGCCCGCCGGCCCGCTCAGCGGCTCCGTCACGCTCACGGCCACGGCCGGCGACGCCCACTCGGGGCTGACGCACGTGAGGTTCGAGCACCGTCCGGCCAGCGGCGGCACGTGGATCACCTGTGGCGGTGCTCCCGACACCACCGCGCCGTACTCGTGCCCCCTCGCGACCGGCGGCCTCGCCGACGGGGACCACCAGTTCCGGGCCACCGCGACCGACGTCGCGGGCAACACCACGACCACGGCCAGCGTCACCAGGACGGTCGACAACAGCGGCTCCTGGGTGACGGTCACGTCGCCGACGGGAGGGGCCGTCATCCAGCACGGCGAGGTCGTCACCGTCACCGCCGGCGCGTACTCCCCGACGGCCATCAGCTCCGTGGAGCTCCAGTACGACCCGCCGGGTGCCCAGAGCTGGACGAGCATCTGCGTCGACACCACGGCCCCCTGGTCGTGCAGCTGGAACACCGCCTCGCTGCCGACCGGCGCCACGGACCTCCGGGCGGTCATGACGCGGTCCAGCGGCGGCATCCTCACCTACCTCTCGCCGACGGTCACGGTGACGGTGGAGCGGTTGCGCGGCACCGACGTGCAGGCCACCAACGGCGGGACGGCCGGTGAGGCGGGAGCCGGGGACGAGATCGTCCTCACCTGGTCCCGTGTGGTGAACCTGTCCACGATCAAGACCGGCTGGACCGACGGCACCGTGCCGCAGACGGTGCCGGTGGAGCTGCGCGACTCGTCCGTCACCGGCAGCCCCGGCACGGACTGGATGGTCTTCCCGGGCACCAACCTCGGCAGCGTCGGTTTCACCCAGGACTACATCAAGAACAACCGCACCGCGGTGTTCGGAAACTCGACGATGACCGCCCGGACCGTCCTGGTGAACGGCGTCCAGGTCACGCAGGTGACCGTCCGGCTCAGCGCACGGACCGACGGCGGCCACTGGAACTGGATCAACACCGACACCAGCGCCGGGACCATGACCTGGTTCCCGTCCTCCTCGGTGCTCAGCGCGCTCGGCAGCTCCTGCGAGACCACCGCCGTCACCGAGAAGGGAACCAACGATGCCGACCTCTGACCTCAAAGCCCCGACTGAGCGGCCCGATCCCCCTATGCTCGCTGCCATGGCGCGTGTGCTGGTGGTGGAGGACGAGGACGACATCGCCTTCCCGCTCGTGCGGACCCTCGAGCGCGAGGGCTACGACGTGACGTGGGTGCAGGACGGGGAGACGGCGCTCGGGAGCATGAAGAACGACGCCCCCGAGGTGGTCATCCTCGACCTGGGCCTGCCCGACATGGACGGCCTCGAGGTGTGCCGGCGGGCCCGGGACACCGGCTTCGGGGGAGCGATCATGATCGTCACCGCAAGGGCCGGCGAGCTCGACCGGGTGGTCGGCCTCGACTACGGCGCCGACGACTACCTCTCCAAGCCGTTCGGGCTGGCCGAGCTGCAGGCACGGGTGCGCGCGCTGCTCCGTCGTACCAACGGCAACGGCAGCGGCGGCGACGACGACGGCGGACCGGCGGAGAGCGGGCTGCACGTCGACCAGGCCGCGCGCCGGGCGTTCCTCGGCGACGAGGAGGTCCAGCTCACGGGCAAGGAGTTCGACGTGCTGAGCATCCTGGTCCAGCAGCGCGGCAAGGTGGTCTCCCGCGACCGGCTCATGGCCGAGGTCTGGGACGAGAACTGGTACGGCTCCACGAAGACGCTCGACGTCACCATCGGCCGGCTCCGCCAGAAGCTGGAGAGCGTCGGTGTCCCCGACCGCGTCGTCGCCGTGAGAGGAGTGGGCTTCCGGCTCGAGGGCGCCGACGATGCGTGAGCGGATCACCGCGGCGTTCGTCCTCCTGGCGGTCGTGGTCCTGGTCTCCGCCGGGGTGGTGCGTGGTTTCACGCTCCAGGACCTGATGCGCGAGCAGGAGGACCGGCACCTCCGGGAGCACGCCGCCCTCGTCGCGGAGCTCGTCGAGCAGCGTGTGGACGCCGGCAAGCCGGTGGGCCGGGCCTTCCTGGGTCCGCTCGTGCCGCAGGAGGGCCGGCTGGAGTACGCCGTTTCGGGCGGCTCGGCGATCGAGGTGCAGGGCGAGAAGTTCGAGGGCAGCTCCGACAGCGACCTCACCGTGGCGGTCCGGACGCCGGACGGCCTGGTGACGATGAGTGAGCCCTCGCCCGGGTTCGCGCCGGTCGCCCGCGCGGACATCGGCGAGCTGGTGACCCTGTTCCTGCTCATCGGGCTGCTGGCCGGGGCGACCGGCTGGCTCGCCGCCCGGGGCCTCTCACGGCCGTTCCAGAAGCTCGCCGTCGCGGCCGGCGCGCTGGGGCGGGGCCGGTTCGACCTCGAGCTGCCACGGACCCGGATCCCCGAGGCGCAGGCGATCGGGCAGTCGCTGCGGACCAGCGCCATGCAGCTCGAGTCGCGGCTGCGACGCGAGCGCGACTTCGCCGAGCACGCCTCGCACGTGCTGCGCACCCCACTGACCTCGCTGCGTCTCGAGCTGGAGGACCTGACGCTGCGCGACGACGTCCCCGAGGACGCCCGCGCGGCCGCCGAGCGGGGGCTGCGCTGCGTCGACGACGTCAACGCGTCGGCCGGCGAGCTGGTCGCGCTCTCCCGCAAGGGCGTGCTCGTCGAGGGCGCGCAGGTGAGCCTCCGGGAGATGGCCACCGACCTCGCCCAGCGCTGGGCAGACCGGCTCGGCGAGGACAGGCGCCGGCTGTCCGCCCGCGCCGAGGGCGACCTCGACCTGAAGTTCACCCCGGGCCCGGTCGAGCAGGTGCTGGACCTCGTCCTCGCCGACGTCGTGCTGTCCGGCAAGGAGCCGGTGCGGATGGCGTTCGTCGGCGAGGAGAACCACCTGCGCGTCCGGATGCCCGCCGGGGTCATCGCCGCAGGGACAGCCACCAACGGCCACGGCCGGCTCGCCGCTGCGGCGGCGGGGGTGCGTGCCTTCCTCGGCCCCCGGCGGCCCCAGCCCGGAGCGGGTCTCGCCGAGGCGCGGGCCGTCGCCGAGGCGCAGGGTGGCCGGGTCGTCGGGGACGGCGTCACCGACGACCTCGAGATCCTGCTGCCGCGCCGCTGACGCGCCGTGCACGGCCGGATCGAGGGGGGCATGACTAGGGACGTTCGGCCTGTCCTTGGTCCCGGCCGCTGAGTAGCGTGCTGAGCGCCGTGGGAGGGATGGCGCACATGAGGACCACCAGCAGGCACAGGCTGACGACCGGCCTCCGTACGTGTCTTCTGCTGGCCGAGCTCGCGCCGGGTGGCGTGAGGCCGCGCCGGGTGGCGACCGTGGTCCCGGCCGACTCCGTCCGGGCGCTGGTGCAGCAGGCGGTGCGCGAGGCGCGCTCGCAGCACTGGAGCGTGCTCCGGAGTGCGGAGCGACTCGTGGTCCGCGCGCACGGCAACCCCACGGCGCTGCGTGCCGCGTGCGACCGGCTGCGGCGCCGGCCGCCGCGGCAGACCGGCGCCTGGCACGCGCGGGCCATGGCGGCGCTGCTGGTGGCCATCGCAGCCGCGGAGGAGCGGCGAGACCACAGGACGCCGCGCGCCGGAGCGTCTCCCTGAGGCGGGTGGGGACCGCGGGCGCGCCCTGAGTGGCGTGCCGCGCGGCGGACGGCGGGCCGGCGGCCGGGGCGGGGGGTGCCCGGGACAGGGTCGGCCCGCCGTCCGCGACGCCCGCCCGACCAGTCCGTTCAGCCGGTCGGCACCATCAGCGCACGGTGCCGCCAGGTGCCGTCGCTGCTCAGCACCGTCGGCGGACCTGTCACCCGGCCGCCGCTGAACGGCACCGACCGGAGCGAGCCGTCCGTGGCGCCGTACAGGATCCGACCGCCGGCGAGGGTGAGACCAGCGACGGAGCTGAGGCTCACGCCGCCGTTGTCGGCGACGAAGGTCTGGCCGCCCACGATCTCGCTCTCGGGGGTGAAGTAGCGGTAGAGGAGCCGGCTGTCGCCCGCCACGCTGTAGTAGATCCGGTGGGTGCCCGGATCGAAGAACATCCCGGTGACCGACGCGATCGGCCACGGGATCCGGACGCCGGTGTCGGGGTCGTCGTGGAGGTCCACCGGCGCCTGCGGACCGAGCGCACCCGTCGCCGGGTCGAAGCTGCGCCGGTAGAAGCCGTTGTCGACGAGGCCGTAGTAGAGCGTGCCGCCGAGCAGGAAGGCTCCGCGCACCGCGCCCCAGTCCATGGTCCCCGGGCTGGTGGTCACCGGCGTCGCCGCGCCGGCCGGGGCGCCGGACGCGTCGACCGGCAGTCGCAGCAGCCCGCCGGGCGTGCCCGGGGACGCGCCCGCGTCGAGGATCTCGATCGCGCTGACCATCGCGTTGTCGACCACGTTGCGCAGGTCGATGTCGACGTTGCCGTCACTGGTGATCGCGAACTCCCGCATCGTGCCGGTGCGGTGGCCGACCGCCGCGACGACGTCGAAGTCGTCGAGCACCGTCGTGTTCTCGAGCCGGACGTCGAAGACGCGCTCGCCCGGCTGGTCCGTCGAGGTGCTCTGGTTGGCGAAGTAGAGCCGCACCCTCAGGGGGGTGCCGGACGCCACCGGGAAGTTCCAGTCCTGGCTGCCGCGGCGGTCGCTGCCGAACACCTCGGTCGGGGCGCTCGCCGGCAGCGTGGCGTCGCGGGCCGCCACGGTCGTGAACGTCGCGTTGCTGCCGCCGCTGACGCGGTTGCCCTGGCTGCTCCACGCCGGCCCGCCGTCGGTGGCGTTGACCGTGGACCCACCGGCGTTGACGCGGTGCAGCACGTTGCCGGGAGCGGTCGAGTACTGCGCGGCGTACAGGTCGTCGGGCAGCGTGGCCGCCGGGGGGGTCGTCGGCACGGTGGTGCCGCCGGCCAGCGGCAGGAACGCGACCCGGCCGCGGCGCTGGTTGGCGAACAGGGTGGTGTCGCTGCCGACCCACAGCCCCTGCGACGTCGCGAGCAGCGCCTGGGCGCCGACGCCGCGGTCGCGGCCGGGGTTCCAGCGCAGCGGCAGGCCGTTGCGCGGGTCGAGGGCCGCGATGCCCTCCCGCGACACGGCGCCCGGGCCCGCCTGGTCGCCCTGGAACGGGTTGTTCAGCCACCGCTGGTGGCCGCCGATGTAGACGGCGCTGCCGGTCACCGCGACGCCGTACAGCGTGTCGCCGCCGGTGTAGTCGACCCAGGTCGGGTCGTTGCCCGTCTGGTCGGTCTCCCAGCGGGAGACGGTGTCGCACAGGCCGCCGGAGTTGGCGCCGCCGCCGAAGGCGCCGGTCGTCGTGACCACGAAGAACGAGCCGTCGGGGGAGAAGTCGACGTCGCGGGTGAACGTGTCGAACGAGCCGGAGCAGACGCTGCGCGTGCGATCGAAGCGGTTGGTGGACCAGGGGGTCAGCGAGGCCGTCGGCCCGCTGACGTCGAGCACGGCCACCTGGTTGCGGGTCTGCCCCGAGATCGTGGTGAAGTTCCCGACCATCGCCAGCCGGGTTCCGGCGCTGTCGACGTCGAAGCGCTTGACGTTGGTGGTGCCGGGGTTCTTCTTGTTCGGGTTGTAGACCCCTGAGAAGGCCAGGTCGATCGCGTCGAGCGGGGTGCCGCGCACGCTGTCGAGGGCAGCGAGCCGGCCGATCGGGTAGGTGACCGTACGCGACTTGATCGAGGTGAAACCGCCGCCGACGTAGACCCGCGAGCCGCGCACCACGACCTCGTTGGTGACCGCGTTCGGGACCGCCTTGAACTCCTTGACCGGGGTGCCCGTCATGTCGAGCTTCACCAGCCGCTTGTAGCCGGACTTGCCGCCCACCGAGCCGAACGAGCCCGCGGCGTACACGTGCGTGCCGTCGGTGGCGAGGGAGTTGACCGGCCCGCCGAGGTTCGGGTCGAAGGCGGGGTCGATGACCCCGGTGGTCGCGTCGAAGGCGAACAGCCGGTTGCGGACGAGGTCGTCGCTGGTGTCGGTGTAGGTGGCCGACGGGCTGACCGAGGTGAAGCTGCCGCCGGCGACGATGGTGTTGCCGACCTGCACCAGGGCCGAGACGGTGCCGTTCATGACGTGCGGGGTACCGAGCTTCGGCATCGCGGAGACGACCTGGTTGCCGTGGTCGGCGTTGACGGCTCCGGTGGGGGCCGGCGTGAGCCCGACGAGGCCCAGCGCCCCGACGGAGACGAGGACCGGGAGGCGGCGGCTCAGCGACGCGCGCCGGCGCAGCAGTCGGTGGGGCATGGGGCAGCTCCTGGGGCACGCAGGGCGTCCGCGGCGTGGCGCCGTGGGATGGCTCGACCGTACGGACGGCGCGGGGGCGTGCCATCGCCGTCGTTGGGTAAGTCACGACCAGTTGCCCGACCATCCCCCCGGTTCTAGGGTCGTAAGGACGGGGGTGACCACCGACAGGAGGTTCCGGAGCCGTGAGTGTGAAGGAGAACCAACCGTCCGAGGCGGCCGGGAGGCCGCCCTGGAGAGCATCAGAGGGGTTGCTCTCATCCGTCGCGCCGGGCGTCTTCTGGCCCGCGCTCGCGATTCTCGGCGGCGCCGTCGTGCTGTCCATCGCCTTCCCGGACGGGACCGGCGAGTTCCTGGGTGACATCCAGGGCGGCATCGTGGACAAGATGGGCTGGTACTACGTGCTGGCCGTGGCCGGGTTCGTCGGCTTCTCGCTGTGGATGGGCTTCAGCCGCTTCGGCGACATCACGCTGGGCAAGGACGACGACGAGCCCGAGTTCAGCCTGATGGCCTGGTTCGCGATGCTCTTCGCGGCCGGCATGGGGATCGGACTGGTCTTCTGGGGCGCGGCCGAGCCGCTGACCTTCTTCACCAACCCGAAGCCGGGGGTCGAGGGTGATGACGCCGAGCTGGCTCAGGCGGCGATGTCCCAGGTGTTCCTGCACTGGGGCTTCCACGCGTGGGCCATCTACGTGGTCGTCGGCCTGGCCCTGGCGTACGCCGTGCACCGCAAGGGCCGCCCGGTGTCGATCCGCTGGGCCCTCGAGCCGCTGATCGGCGAGGAGCGTGCCCGCGGCTGGATCGGCGACGTCATCGACACGGTCGCCGTGGTCGGCACCGTCGCCGGCGTCGCCACCTCGCTGGGCCTCGGTGTCCAGCAGGTCTCGGCGGGCCTGGTGCACCTCGGCGTGTTCAGCGAGCCGAGCGACCTGCTCCTGGTCGTCCTCATCACGGTGATCACCGGGTTCGCGATCATCTCCGTGGTCACCGGCCTCAAGAAGGGCATCAAGTGGCTGTCCAACACCAACCTGGTGCTGGCCGGCGTGTTCCTGCTCGCCATCCTGCTGCTCGGCGAGACGTTCTTCTTGCTGAGGGAGTTCGTGCAGAACTTCGGCGGCTACTTCCGTGACGTGCTGCTGCTGAGCTTCGACACCAGCGCCTTCTCGGGCAACGACGGCCAGGTGTGGCAGAGCTCGTGGACGACGTTCTACTGGGGCTGGTGGATCTCGTGGGCGCCCTTCGTCGGCGTCTTCATCGCCCGCATCTCCCGTGGCCGCACGGTCCGCGAGTTCGTGGCCGGCGTGCTGCTGGTGCCGACGCTCGTGACGTTCCTGTGGTTCTCGGTGCTGGGCGGCCAGGCGATCTTCCGGCAGATCGAGGAGGGCGACCTCCTCGAGGACGACGGCAGCCTGATCAGCCAGAACGTCCTGTTCGACCTGCTGCAGACGCTGCCCGGAGGCGTGCTGCTGTCGGTCGGGGCAATCGTCCTGGTGACGATCTTCTTCGTCACCTCGTCCGACTCCGGCTCGCTGGTGGTCGACATGCTCGCCTCCGGCGGCGACCCGGACCCGCCGACGTGGAGCCGCGTGCTGTGGGCCTCGCTCGAAGGTCTCGTCGCGATCGCACTGCTGCTGGCCGGTGGCCTGGCGGCGCTGCAGACCGGAGCCATCATCACCGCGCTGCCGTTCAGTGTCGTCATGGTCGCCATGTGCGTGGCGACGTACAAGGCGCTCAAGTCCGAGCACCGGGTGCTGCTGCGCGCGCAGAACCACCAGCGCCACGAGCAGATGCACCGCGAGGTGCACGGACGGGTCACCGAGGACCTCCGGGAGAACTTCGACGAGCACTTCGAGGAGCCGGTGGCCCGCGTGGTCGAGAAGGTCGTCAGGCAGCAGAACGGCGACCTCGACGACGGCTCGAGCACGCGCGGCTCGGGCGGCTCGGGCGGCACGGGCGGCTCGGGCACGTCGGGCGGTTCCGGCGGGCCGGGCCCCGGCCGGCACCGCGACGACGGCACCACCTGACGCCGAGCTGCCAGCAGTTACCCGGTTGTCACCACCGAGCTGCCGCCAGTTCCCCCGCACGGGGGCAACTGGTGGCAGCTCGGCGCATCTCGGACCGCTCTCGCGCCGTAGCACTCCTTGGCCAGCGACACGCCGATGGTGGCGTGTGAAGTTTTCGTACAATCGCTCACAGATCGTCCGGATCGTCCGATGGTGGAAGGGACCAGCAGTTCTCCACGGGGGTGTGAGAGATGACCGGACGTGCCCGCCTTCTCGGCCCGGCCACGGCCCTGGCCGCCCTCGCGGCGGTCCTCGCCGGTGCCCCGTCCTGGTCTGCCACGGGCGACGTCGGCGACGAGCAGGGCGGCGACCCGACCTCCTCCGCCATCGCGACCGCCGTACCCGGCCTGGAGGACGACGACGTCCTCGACGTGGTCGAGGTGAAGACCCAGAAACGGCGTCAGCTGTGGGTCACCGTTGCGGTCCGCCGGGACCGTCGGAGCGTGGCGTTCAGCGCGCCGACCCGGGTGGACCTCGGCAGCCGCTACCGCGTGTCCGGGGTCGTCCCGAGCGCCTCCGGCGCGGAGCAGCGGCGGCCCGTCAGGGTGCAGCGGCGGGTGTCCGGCGGGTGGCGGACCGTCGCCTCGCTGCGCACGAGCCGTTCCGGCAGCTTCGCGACCCGGCTCCCCGGCGTGGGCCGGTCGCGGGTCGACGAGCTGCGCGCCTTCGCGCCGGCCACGAGCCGCCAACCCTCCGCCAGGTCGACGTCCATGCGCGTCGCCTACGGCAGCAAGCACCAGGTGGCCCGCAAGGGACGCGCGAACACCGCCGACGACTGGGGCTGGCTCCTGGACGGGCCGGCCCGGTGGGAGGGCTGCGAGCTGTCGTGGACGCACGACCGTTCCGGGGCTCCGCACGGTGCGGCAGGGGCGGTGAAGGACGCGGTCGCGGCCGTGGACCGGGAGAGCGGGTTCACCTTCACCGAGCAGCGGCGCGCGGTCGACGAGCAGACGATCGTCGTGGACTGGGCCACCGAGCGGAGGAACGCGCACCTGCGCGGCTCCGTCGTCGGCGTCGTGACGGTGCACGCGACACGCATCGAGGACGATGACCCGGGCCCGTGGACGATCCGGTCGGCGCGGATCACGCTCGACGCAACCGCCGGGCACCTCGCCGCCGGCGGGCTCTGGTCGGCGGTCGCGATGCACGAGCTGGGGCACGCGCTGGGCCTGGACCACGCCGTCGGAGACCGGCAGGTCATGAGCGGTACCCCGCTCCCGGCCGCGTGGGGTGCCGGGGACCGGGCGGGCCTGGCCGCCGCCAGCCGCCACTGCTGAAGAGCCGGACTGCGGGCCAGCCGGCCAGACGGCACTGCCGGGGGCGCTGCGCCGCCTCGGCATCGGGAGGCCCCGCACCAGGTCGCGGGTGCGGTCCCGGGACACTGACCCGTCCACACCGGGACGTCGTACAGATCCGCTCGGGACGGGCGCCCTGCTTCTCTGCAGAACCGTGGCGGCGAACGTCGTCGCCAGTGGAACGAGGAGAACCAGATGTCACTTGTCGCCGGCGCGGAGACCGGCTCGCGGCTGTCCACGGCCCGAGTCGCGGTCGCCGCCACCTTCATGCTTGCTGTGGCCCTGCTCTGGGCCGGCGGCGCGTACAGCCCCTTCCCTGGCGGCTATCCGGACGCGGCCACCACGGTGCAGGTCGCGGCCGAGCGCCAGGGTGACGTGATCGCCTTCGGGGCGATCAACCTCGCCTACTCGGTCCTGTTCTGCCTCGCCATGCTCGGTGTCGCCGGGTCCGTCCGGGGTCGTGGCGAGTGGCTCACCACCGCGGCAGCGGTCCTGGTGACCGCTGGCGTGGCCTCGCACGCGGGTGAGGCCGTGCAGTCCTTCACCCTCGTGGCGACGGCGCGCAGCGGCGGGGACGCCGCCGTGGCCGTCTGGAGCGACTTCATCGAGCTCTCCAGCCCGGTCTTCCTGCTGATCCCCGTGTTCCTGCTCGGGCTGCTCCTACTGCCGTACGGGCTGTGGCGAGCGGGACGCCTTCCCCTCGCGGTCCCGGTCGCGACGACGGTCGTGGTGATCGGCGGCATGATCGTGGGCGCAGGCGCCGACAAGTCGTCCCCGAGGTTCTGGCTGCCCGTGGCGGTGCACCTCGTGCTCACGGCATGGCAGGCAGTGGCCATCGCCCGCGCCGACAGCCTCGAAATCAGTGGCGCGTCCCCCGGCCGCCGCGAGTAGGCTCTTCGCCGTGGTCGTCGGGGCATCGTCCCAGTCGGCCGGAGTGCTGCAGGCCGACGCGCTCGGCGTCCTTCGCCGCAGCACTCCGGGCCGGCCCAGCGCGACGCCGATCGCCGTCGGCACGACGGCCGGTGCCGTCGCGGCCGTGGCCTGCGCGGCTCTGCTGCTGATCGTCTGGGACAACGGCCGCACGGCCGTCGTCGAGCCCGGCAGCTTCCTGCGACCGCTCAACGCCCTCGTGGTCCTGCTCCCGGCGGCGGTCCTGGCCGCGAGGCTGCCGCGCAGCCCGATCGGGTGGCTGTTGCTGTGGGACGCGGTCTGGCTGGCCGTCGGAGCCCTCGCCCAGCAGCTCGCCGTGCACTGGGGAGCGGTGGACGCGACGTCGACGCGCGTCGCGGTGGCCGCATGGGTCGCGACCCGGCTGGCGACCGCCCAGGTGCTCAGCTTCCCGCTGCTCCTGCTGCTGTTCCCGAGCGGCGGCCTCCCCTCCCGGCGGTGGCGAGCAGCCCTGCTGCCCGTGCTGCTCGGGCCCGGCGCGCTGCTCCTTCTCGCGCTGGTGCATCCCGGCCCGCTGCTGCCGGGCCTGCCCGGCAGGTTCGGCGCCGGGTCCGCCTGGGAGCTCGGACCGGTCGCGGATGTCGCGGTCCGGCTCCTCCCCGCCGCACTGGTGGTGTACGCCGTGAGCGTGGCCGTCGGAGCCGCCGCGATCCTGTTCCGCTACCGCGCCGCAGCCGACCGCGGCGCGTTGGGCTGGGTGGCGGGAGCCGCGGCCGCACAGACCGTGGCCACGCTCGTCGCACCGGCGATGGGGCCGGCCACGGGGAATGCGTTGTACTTCGCCGGGCACACGGCCTTCGCCCTGGCGGTCGCCCTGAGCCTCGTCGGTGGGCAGCTCTTCGGGGTCGGGCCGATGCTCAACCGGGCGCTGGTCTACGCCACGTGCACGGCGCTGGTCGCCCTGGCGTACCTCGGCTCCGCCGCGGTCCTCGCAGCCCTGCTGCCGGCACCGACGTCGCTGGCGCCGGTGCTGTCCGCCGTCCTGGTGGCCGTCGTGTTCGCACCGGCGCGGGCACGGGTCCAGCATCAGGTCGACCGGTTGTTCTACGGCGACCGGACGCGGCCCCACCAGGCGTTGCGCAGGCTCACCCGGCGGCTGGACGCGACCGACGAGCTCGAGGAGGTGGCTCACCACCTGGCGGCGTCCCTGGTCGACGCCCTGCGGGCGCCGTGGGTCTCGGTGCAGGTGGCCGAGGGGCCCGCCTGCGAGGCGGGCGGGCCGGTCGGCGACGAGGTGCGGGCGCGGGCCGAACGTCGACCGCTCACGCTGCACGGGCGGGTGCTCGGTGAGGTCCGCGTGGCGCGGCGGGGTCCGGGCGAGGCCTTCTCCGCGGCTGACCTGCGACTCATCGACGACCTGGTGCGTCAGGGGGCGGTCGCCGTCAGCGCCGTCCGGCTCTCGCGCGAGGTGGCGGCCTCTCGTGAACGACTGGTCCGGGCGCGGGAGGAGGAACGGCTGGCGATCCGGCGCGACCTGCACGACAACCTGGGCCCGACGCTGGCGGCGATGACGATGCGGGTGGACGCGGCCGCACGTTCCCTCGGGGCGGCCGACGGGGGGTCGGCGCGCCACCTGGCCGAGCTGCGTGGGCACCTGGAGGAGAGCATCCGCGAGGTCCGCCGGATCGTGCACGGCCTCCGTCCGGCGGTGCTGGACGACCTGGGCCTGGCGGGCGCCCTGCGCCAGCGGGCGGCCGAGCTGGGATCCGAGGGGTTCGAGGTGTCCGTCGTCGTGGAGGACCCGGGTCCCGTGGGCGCGGCCACCGAGGTCGCGGCGTACCTGATCGCGACGGAGGCGCTCACCAACGCGAGGCGGCACTCGAGCGCGCGTCGCTGCCGGGTCGAGGTGCGGGTGCAGGGCGGGGCGATCCACGTGGTGGTCGAGGACGACGGGGCCGGCCTCGCCGGTGACCGCGGAGGCGGAGGGATCGGGATGCAGTCCATGCGTGAGCGGGCCGAGGAGCTCGGTGGAGTCGTCCGGGTCGGGCCCGGGGCCTCGGCGGGGACCAGAGTCCATGCCGTGCTGCCGGTCGTCGCGACGAAGCAGGCCACCGATGGCTGACCCGACCACCGGGGCTCCGCTCCACGACTCGGTATCGGTCGTCCTGGCCGACGACCACCCGGTGTTCCTCGCGGGCCTGAGGGCCCTGCTCGACGTGCCGGGGATCGACGTGGTCGGCACGGCAACGACCGGTGCCGAGGTGCTCCGGCAGGTGGAGGAGGTCCAGCCCGACGTCGTGGTGATGGACCTGAACATGCCCGAGGTGAGCGGCGTCGAGGCGACCCGCCGGCTCGCGGTCAGCAGCCCGCACGTCGCCGTGCTCGTGCTGACGATGTCCGATGACGACTCGACGTTGCTGGCGGCGATCCGGGCCGGCGCCCGGGGCTACGTCCTCAAGGGCGCCGCGCCGGGCGACATCGAGCGGGCGGTGCGGGGCGTGGCGCGCGGCGACGCGGTGTTCGGCCCGGCTGTGGCCGGCCGGTTGCTCGACCTGGTCGGGACCTCAGACGCGCTCCGGCGGGCCACGGTGTTCCCGGACCTGACCGAGCGGGAGCGCCAGGTGCTGGAGCTGATTGCCGCGGGCCTGTCGAACGTCGAGGTCGCCCGGCGGCTCGGCATGAGTGCGAAGACCGCCCGCAACCACGCGAGCAACGTGTTCGGCAAGCTCCACGTCACCGACCGCGCGCAGGCGGTCGTCGTCGCACGGGAGGCCGGTCTCGTCGGTCCCTGACGTCGACCTGCCACCAGTTGGCTGCGGGATGATGCCGAGCTGCCACCAGTTGTCCTGCCCGGGGGACAACTGGCGGCAGCTCGGCGCCTCTCTGGGGTGAACTGGTGGCAGGTCGCGGAATCTTTGCCTTTCCACAGGTTGCGATCGGGGCGGAGCGGGGTAGGCGACGGCTGACGTAGGTTCGAGGCCGGCCCCGGGCGGGGCCGGCCTCACTCGGGGGACGGGGGTCCGCATGACCGTGGCCGACGCGCACGCTTCGCTCGTCGAGTCGCTCGACGAGCAGGTGCGTGCCCTGGTGCGCCACGAGGGCGTCGACCCGCAGCGCGACGCCATCGTCGTACGCCGGATCGCGGAGGGCGTGGTCCGCCGGCACGACGAGCGCAGCCTGACCGGCGCGGTCGCCCCGGTGCCCGACCCCGACGCGGTGGTGGGGGAGCTGGTCGCCCGGGTGGCGGGGTTCGGCCCGCTGCAGCCGCTGCTGGAGGACCCCGAGGTCGAGGAGGTCTGGATCAACGATCCGAGCCGGGTGTTCGTGGCCCGGCGCGGGCGCCACGAGCTCACCAACCTCGTGCTCACCCCGGCCCAGGTCAACGAGCTCGTCGAGCGGATGCTGAAGTCCAGCGGCCGCAGGGTCGACGTGAGCCAGCCGTTCGTCGACGCGATGCTGCCCGAGGGCCACCGGCTCCACGTGGTGCTCGAGGGCATCAGCAGGGGCTTCTCCGCGGTCAACATCCGGAAGTTCGTGCTCCGGGCGGGGCGGCTCGAGGGGCTCGTCGAGCTCGGCAGCCTGACGCCCCAGGCCGCGGCGTTCCTCGGCGCCGCGGTGCGGGCCGGCCTCAACGTCCTCGTCGCCGGCGGGACCCAGGCCGGGAAGACGACGATGCTCAACTGCCTGGCCGCCGCCATCCCCGGCGGTGAGCGGGTCGTGTCGTGCGAGGAGGTCTTCGAGCTGCGCTTCCCGCATCCCGACTGGGTTGCGCTGCAGACTCGGCAGTCCGGGCTCGAGGGCACCGGCGAGGTCACGCTGCGCACGCTGGTCAAGGAGAGCCTCCGGATGCGGCCGAGCCGGGTCATCGTCGGCGAGGTCCGGGCCGAGGAGTGCATGGACCTGCTCCTGGCGCTCAACGCGGGCCTGCCCGGGATGTGCACCCTCCACGCCAACAGCGCCCGCGAGGCCCTGATGAAGATGTGCACCCTGCCGCTGCTGGCCGGCGAGAACATCTCGGCCCGGTTCGTCGTCCCGACGGTGGCGGCGTCCGTCGACCTGGTCGTCCACCTCGGCATCGACCGGCACGGCGTACGCCGGGTCAACGAGGTCGTCGGCGTGCCCGGCCGGGTGGAGAACGACGTGATCGAGGTCGAGCCCCTGTTCGTGCGGACCGGGGAACGGCTGCAGCGGACCGGCGGGATGCCGCCACGGGCCGAGCTGTTCGAGCGGGCGGGCATCGACGTCCGCCGGATCCTGGCGGGTGCCTGATGGGGGCGCTCGTCGGCCTGGGCGTCGGCACCGGCCTGCTGCTCGTGTGGTCCGCATTCGCCCTGCCGCGGGGCGTCCGCGGGCCCGTGGCGTCGGCGCCCCGGAGCGCGTGCGGCCGGGTCGCCGAGCTGCTCGCCAGGGCGGGGATGGCACAGGTGTCGCCGCGCGCCTTCCTCGCCGTGTGCGCCACCCTGGGCGCCTCGACCGCGCTCATGGTCCAAGCGGTCTCGGCGACGCCGACGGTCGCGGCGGCGTTCGGGCTCATCGGCGCCTGGGCGCCGGTGACGGCCTTGCGCGGCCGGGCACGACGGCGGCAGCGGGAGTTCGCCGACGTGTGGCCGGAGGCCATCGACAACCTCGCGTCCGCGGTGCGGGCCGGCCTCTCGCTGCCTGACGCCCTGGCTGCGCTCGGCACCCGCGGTCCCGAGCCGCTGCGCGACGCCTTCGACCAGTTCGCGCTCGACTACCAGGTGAGCGGGCGCTTCGGCGACGCGCTCGACCGGCTCAAGGAGCGGCTCGCCGACCCCACCGGCGACCGGGTGTGCGAGGGGCTGCGAATCGCCCGCGAGGTCGGCGGCGGCGAGCTGGGCCGCCTGCTGCGGAACCTGTCCGGCTACCTCCGGGACGACGCGCGCACCCGCGCGGAGATGGAGTCGCGCCAGGCCTGGACCATCAACGGCGCCCGGCTCGCCGTGGCCTCGCCATGGCTGGTGCTCCTCTTCATGTCCTTCCAGACCGAGGTCATCCGTCGCTACGCCTCGCCTGCCGGCGCCGTCGTGCTCGTCGTCGGGGGAGCCGCGTGCCTCGCCGCCTACCGGCTGATGATGCGCATCGGCCGGCTGCCCCTCGAGCGGCGGATCCTGGCATGACTGCGGAGCTGTGGGGTGCCGCCTCAGGGGCGGGCGTCGCGCTGGGCGGGCTCCTGGTGTGGTCGCGGGTGCGGGCCGCCCGTCGGCCCCAGCTGGCGCTGCGCGTCCTGCCCTACGTGCGGGATCTGCCCCAGGTGGGCCGAAGCCCCGCGCTCCGGGTCGTCCCGCCGGTCGCGGCCGCCGCGGGACCCGGCCTGCTCGGGGCCCCGCTGCGGACCGCCGCCGACCTCGTGGAGCGGGTTCTCGGCGGCGCGACCTCGGTACGGCGCCGGCTCGACCGGGCGGCCCTGCCGCTGACCGTGCACGAGTTCCGCGTCGAGCAGGTGGTGTGGGGGCTGGTCGGCTTCGCGGTGGCCGCGGCGTGGGGGCTGCTGCGGGCCGTCGCCGGGACCGGCTCGGCGGGGTCGTCGCTGCTCCTCTGCGGCGTCGGTCTCGCTCTCGGAGTCGTCGCGCGCGACCACCACCTCACCTCGCAGGTCCGCACCCGCGAGCGCCGCATGGTCGCGGAGTTCCCCGCGGTCGCCGAGCTCCTCGCCCTCGCCGTGGCGGCGGGCGAGGGCCCGACCGCGGCCCTCGACCGCGTCGTACGACGCAGCGGCGGAGAGCTGTCGCGGGACCTGGCGCGGGTCCTCGCCGACGTCCGCACCGGCACCCCCGTGGCCGCAGCGTTCGACCGCTGGGGTTCGGTCACCGGGCTGCCGCTGGTGGCGCGCTTCGCCCAGGGGATCGCGGTGGCCGTCGAGCGCGGCACGCCCCTCGCCGACGTGCTGCACGCCCAGGCCGCCGACGTGCGCGAGGCGGGGCGCCGCGAGCTCATCGAGGTCGCGGCCCGCAAGGAGGTGCTGATGATGGTGCCGGTCGTCTTCCTGGTGCTGCCCGTGACCGTGTTCTTCGCCTTCTGGCCCGGAGTGGTCGGGCTGAGCCTGACCACCCCCTGAGGAGCACTCGCCGTACCCACCCACCCGAGCTGTCGTTGAAGTCGTCGTCGAACGGAGGACCATGGAGACCTTGACCCTCGCCCTGACCCGCTGCTGGCTCGCCCTGGCCGTCCCGGCCCGCCGCACCGATCGCGGCGACGTGCCCGGATGGGTGCTCATCACCGTGATGACCGCCGGCCTCGTCACGATCATCTGGCAGCTCGCCCGCGGCGAGCTGACCGGCATGCTGCGCGCCGCGCTGAGCTCCGTGAGCTGACCGTGGTGCGGTCGAGCCGCTCCCGCGACCACGGGGCCGCGGTGGTGGACCTCGTGCTGGTGCTCGTGGTGCTGCTGCCGCTGTTCCTCGGCATCCTGCAGGTGGCGCTCGTGCTGATGGTCCGCAACACGCTCGCATCCGCTGCCGCCGAGGGGGCGCGGCACGCCGCGTCGCTCGAGCACGACGCCGCCGACGGGGTCGCCCGCACCCGCGCACAGATCGACGCCGCCGTCTCCGGCAGGTTCGCCCGCGACGTCGAGGCCTCGTCGGTGACCGTGGACGGGGCGCCCGCCGTCCGGGTCACGGTGCGGGCCACCGTGCCGGCGCTCGGGCTGGGCGGGCCCGCGGTGGAGCTCGTCGTCTCCGGGCACGCCGTCGAGGAGCAGGTCGGATGAGACGCGGAGGACCCGAGGGCGGCGGGCCGTCGCCGGAAGAGCGCGGCAGCGCGGTCGTCGAGCTCATCTGGCTCGGCATCCTGCTGCTGGTTCCGGTGCTGTGGATTGTGCTGTCGGTGTTCGAGGTGCAGCGGGGTGCCTTCGCGACCAGCGGCGCCGCGCGGGCCGCGGGCCGCGCGTTCGTGCTCGCCCCCGACGCGGCCGCGGGCCACGCGCGGGCGCAGGCGGTGGCCGGGCAGTCGCTCGCCGACCAGGGGGTGCCCGACCAGCCGTGGCGGCTGACGGTGTCGTGCGCGCCCGTCCCGTCCGACTGCCACCGGGCGGGCAGCGTCGTCACGGTCGTCGTCCACTCCCGCGTGGACCTGCCGCTGCTCCCCGAGGCGCTCGGCGGCGACGCGCCGAGCTTTGCGCTCACCGCGTCCCACACGGTTCCCGTCGGCCAGTTCCGGGACGTGCCATGAGGGCCGCCGGGAGCCGCGGCGACCTCGGCCAGACGACACTCCTGATCGTCGGGCTCGCCGTGGTCCTGCTCATGGCGGTGGCAGTCGTGGTGGACGCCTCGGCGGCGTTCCTCGAGCGGCAGTCGCTCGACACCGTGGCGGACGGCGCCGCGCTGGCGGGTGCGGACGCCGGGTCCACCGACCCCGCCCTGCTGTACGCCGACGGCGTCGCCGCCGCAGGCCGGCTCGACCTGGCCGAGGCGCGGGTCCGTGCCGCGGTGGCCGAGCACCTGCGCCGGACCGGGGCCCACGCAGCCTTTCCCGGCCTGAGCTACGAGGTGGCGCTCGACCCCGCCGACGACAGCGTCGCGGTCCGGCTGCGCGCCCCGGTCGAGCTGCCGCTCACCTTCCCCGGCGCGCCGCGGACGGCGGTCGTGACGTCGCAGAGCGAGGCCGCGGTGACCCTCGAGCCGCTCGGCTGAGACCGGCCCCGGACTCCTCGGTGGACTGGACCGGGCGGACTGGACCTGTCGACCAGACCACCGGATCCCGCGCGACCATGAATCGTTGGACCCGGCAGGACCCCGAGGCGCGGAGGAGGGGTGGGCATGGGCTTTCGAGCGACCACGCACGTCATGCGTACGTCCCGAAATGACGAGGAGCAGAGGCGTCGGTGGGGGGTCCGACGTCCCTGCTCCTCAGTGCCGCCTGGGTGGGGGGTAAGGGGGTGAGTGCCCGAGCGGCGTGTCGACCGTCGCGGGGATCGGCTCCCGGGCCGCCGACCCACATCGACTGGTCTGACAAACTTGTTGACTGATTATTACCCGAGGCAGTCAACTGATGCAGCAGAATGAGGAAAACCGGCTCCAACCCCCGAACCGAGGAGTTTCCGATGAACCGCTCGCTCCGCATGGCCGTCGCCGTCATCGCTTCGTTCGCCGCCCTGCTCGTGGCCGGCGCTCCCGCCGAGGCCGGCAAGCCCACCGACCGTCGTGGCGGCGGCGACTCCTGGTGCTGCTGATCAGCGACCGCTGACCAGTTGAACGACGGCCGGTCGGGGGACCGGCCTGCGGCCTCGGCGCCGCCTCCTCCTCCAGCCTCCTGAGGCGCTCGCCTCGGAGGTGGCCGCGACCCCGGTTCCACGGGGTTGCCCGCAGTCTCTGCGTTGCTCCCCAGGCCAGCCTCTGGCGCCGTCCCTGTCCCGGCCCGACCTTGTGCGGCGCGGTTCCCGCGCGGCCCCGTCGGTGTCGCGATCCCCGGCTATCCGGGGATTCGTGGTGTGCGCGTGCGCGGGAGCAGGTCCGGGGCAGCCTGGCGCCTGCGTTTGCGCACACAGCGATGCCGCAGCCGGCGCCGTACGGCGCAACGCTCGGCCAGGCGGAGGCGCGGCCCCGCCGACGCCCGGACAGAGCCGGGCCAGGCAAGGTCAGCGCCGGACGGACTCGCTGGCGTCGGTGCTGCGCGCCGTGGTCCGCGGGGTGACCCGGCGGTCCTGGAGGCCGGCGGAGGCCGCCGCGCTGCGGAACGCGTCGAGGGCGCCGAGGGTGTCGCCGACCTCGTCGAGCTGGTTGCCGAGCTCGTACCAGAGCTGGGCGGCGCTACGGTCGGCGCCGATCGCGCTCAGCGCCAGCACCGCCTTGCGGTAGCAGTCCTTGGCGCGGTCGGTGGCGCCCTCGTCGGCTGCCAGCTGGCCGGAGAGGACCCAGGCCTCGGCGGCGAGCAGCGGGGTGCCGCGCGCCTCGTCGAGCGCGGCGGCGATCTGGAGCTCGGCGGCGCCGGTGTCGCCGGCGAGGTAGTGGGCGCGGGCGAGCGCGAGCTGGTTGCGGGCGACGTCGACGGCGCTGGCGCTGGACCACTCGAGCTCGCGGGCGGCCTGCAACAGCGTCTGCTGGGCCTCGGCCACCGGCGGCGGGTCCATGCGCAGCTGGGTGATCCCGAGCTGGGTGCGGAGCCGGGCGAGGTTGCGGCCGTCGTCGTCGACGTCGAGCAGTGCGAGCGCCTTCTTGGCCATGGACACCGCCGTCTCGACGGAGCCCTGCTGGGCCTGCATGACGCTGGCGTTCCAGTAGGCGGAGGCCTTGGCCTTGGGTGAGCCGAGCCGCTCGGCGCGGTCGATGGCCCGCTGGCACTGGCGGGCGGCGTGCGCGGTGTCGCCGCGCTCGTAGTGGGCGGCCGCCAGGGTCACGGTGAGCTGGACCGACTCGTCGGTGCCCTCGAGGCCGTACTCCTCGAGGTGGTTCAGCGCCTCCTCGCCGGTCTCGACGGCGCGCGTCAGGTCGCCGGTCTCCCGGTAGCAGCGGCACAGCGCGATCGCCGACGCCAGCCACACGTCGCTGGGTTCGGCGACGAGGTCCTCGAGGCCGATGATCGCCTCGTCCATCCGGTCTGCGGTCTCGAGTGCGCGCGCACGCAGGAAGAGGGCACGGTTGCGGAGCTCGGGGAGGACGCCGTCCTCGACCCTCGCGAGGACGGAGTCGGTGCGCTGCAGCGCCTCCTGGGCCTGTCCCGAGACCAGGGCGAGCTCGGCGTAGTCGAGCTCCAGGATGACCTCGGAGCGCTGCTCGGGCGCGATGCCGACCAGCAGCTCTTCGACAGCGACGCCGAGACGGCCGGCCATCTGCTCGAGCAGCTTCGCGTCGGGACGGCGGTGGCCGGCCTCGATGCGGGAGACGTAGGCGGTGGACGCGTCCTCACCGGCCACCTGGGCCTGGGTGAGGCCGGCCGCGACCCGCGCGTTGCGCAGGCGGGACCCGAGCGTCGGCAGGTCGATGTCCCTCAGGAGCCCCGCCATCTCGTTGTCCACGTGACTCATGCTGCCTCTTTTCCTGGCCGTGCCACCCCGGGATCGTGGTGGACCCAGAATAAGGTGGTCATGGGGACGTTGCCTCCGTTTGACTGAAAAGTGGCAATTCCTTTGACTTCGAAACCCGTGCCCGATCGACCGATCTGCCCCGGATCCCGGGGTGCCACGTCCGTTCCGGGAGGACATCATGGCCCTGGCAGTGGTCCGTACCAGCATTGCGGCCGTGGTGGCCGCCGTCCTGGCGAGCACGCTCGTCGCGGTCCCGCTCGCCCCTGCGGCGCACGCCTCCGAGGCGGGTGACTACGCCCGGCAGGCCTTCAAGGTGACCAACAACAAGCGCGACAAGCACGACCTGGCCGACCTGCGCCGGATGCGCTGCCTGCAGAAGGCCGCACGTCGCCACGCCAAGGACATGGCAGAGGCCGAGATGATCTGGCACCAGGACATCGGCCAGGTGATGCGCGACTGCGGCCTGGACCGGGTCGGGGAGAACGTCGCGGCGGGCTACCCGACCGGGCGGGCCGTCGTCCGGGCCTGGATGCGCTCGCCGGGCCACCGCCGCAACATCCTCAACGACGAGTTCGAGCGGATGGGGCTGGCGGCGCGCAAGGGCGACGACGGCCGCTGGTACGCCGCGCAGGTGTTCGGCCGCAAGGCCTGACCCGGCCCGCTCGACCCCCGGCCCACGCCCGGGCCGACCCCCACGGCCGCCGCGGCTAGGTCAGGAGGGGGCTGCCACGTAGGCTTGCCCCTCGTGGCAGGCCCCGACTTCGACGTAGAGATCAAGCAGCTCCAGGCGACCATGCGCACCATCGGCCAGGTCCTGGACCTCGACGCGATGCGCGCGGAGATCGCCGACCTCGGCGAGCAGGTGGCCGCCCCCGACCTGTGGGACGACCAGGCCAACGCCCAGCGCGTCACCGGCCGGCTGTCCGCGCTGCAGGGAGAGCTCGAGCGGTTCACCGACCTCGAGGGCCGGATCGAGGACCTCGGTGTCCTCGTCGAGCTGGCCGTCGAGGAGGGCGACGAGGCGTCGCTGGCCGAGGCCAACGCCGAGCTCGTCAAGATCAAGAAGGCCGTCGAGGCGCTCGAGGTCCGCACCCTCCTCTCCGGCGAGTACGACTCCCGCGAGGCGATCGTGACCATCCGCGCCGGCGCCGGCGGCGTGGACGCCGCCGACTTCGCCGAGATGCTGATGCGGATGTACACCCGCTGGGCGGAGCGCAACAAGTACCCCGTCGAGGTCTTCGACGTCTCCTACGCCGAGGAGGCCGGCATCAAGTCGGCCGAGTTCGCGATCCACGCGCCGTACGCCTACGGCACACTGTCGGTCGAGGTCGGCACCCACCGTCTCGTGCGGATCAGCCCCTTCGACAACCAGGGCCGCCGGCAGACGTCGTTCGCCGCCGTCGAGGTCGTGCCGCAGCTCGACCAGACCGACGAGATCGAGGTCGACGAGAACGACATCCGCACCGACGTCTTCCGCTCCGGCGGCCCGGGTGGCCAGTCGGTCAACACCACCGACTCGGCGGTGCGGCTGACCCACATCCCGACCGGCATCGTGGTCTCCTGCCAGAACGAGAAGAGCCAGCTGCAGAACAAGGCCGCGGCGATGATCGTCCTCAAGGCCAAGCTGCTCGCCAAGAAGAAGGCCGAGGAGGCCGCCCTCAAGAAGGACCTCAAGGGCGACGTCGCGGCGAGCTGGGGCGACCAGATGCGCAACTACGTGCTCAACCCGTACCAGATCGTCAAGGACCTGCGGACCGGCTTCGAGACCGGCAACCCGCAGCCGGTCTTCGACGGCGAGATCGACGGCTTCCTCGAGGCCGGCATCCGCTGGCGCCGCGGCGCCGACAAGCAGGCCGCCGACCAGAACTAGCCGGCACTCCGGCCTCTGGTACGCCGGCGGGCTCAGGCGCAGCCGGTGGCGCGCCACCGGTAGGCGCCCAGGCTGGCGTAGTCGTCGTACGCCGGCGAGCGGCCGCCCGCGCCGATCCCCGCCACCTCGAGGTGGTAGCGGCCGCGCGGCACCTCGACCTCCAGCCGCGCGCCGAGCCCGCGCACCCCGCCGAGCCGGGTCTTCCGGGTGCGCGGCGCGGCCCGGGCGACCGGGTCGCCGTCGCGGTCGAGCAGGGTGATCCGCAGGTCCAGGTTGGGGCTGGGGCGGGCGCCCCGCGCCCGCACCTCGAGCAGTCCGCGGCACCGCCCGAGCGCGAAGACGTCGACGTCGCCCGCGTTGACGAGGTGCCCCACGCCGGCGACCACCGGCCCCACCCGGACGGCCGGCACCGCCGCCGCGACCACGTCCCCCGCCTCGTCTGTGCGCAGCGGCGCCCCGTGGGCGGCGATCAGGGCCAGGTCGTCCTCGTGGTTGTTCGCGCCCCGGACCCGGCGTGCCGCGGGCGCCGGGTCCGCGGGCGCAACCTCGGGGAGGCGGTCGGTGACGAACCAGTGCCGGTCCGCGCCGCGCCGCAGCGTGGGGTCGGGCCGCCACGTCTTGCCTGCCTTGCCGGCCTTGTCGCCCGTTCCGAACGCCGCGGCCCGTTCGGCCGCGCTCGGCCCCGGGAGGTCCCCTCCGGTCGCGGCCGGAGCCCCCGCTCCGGCCGCGACCGGCCCCATCCCCACCGTCATGAGCAGCGCAGCGAGGGTCGCCGCACCGCGGCCCCCCTGCTTGTCCATCGCAGCCCCCTACGACGCAGCACGTTCCTGCCAGCCTGCGCGGACCGTCGTGGCCGCCGTGGCGGAACCGGGTGGGGGTACCACGGATTGGTGAGACGGTGCCCCGGCCGCGCCCGATGCGCTTGAATGGCGAGGGATGGGCGCCCCAGACGACGTGCACACAGCAGCCGAGAAGATCCTCGCCGGCATGAGCGCGGAGCGCCGCGAGGCGTTCGCGCTCCGGCTGGACCGGTGGTGGCTCGACCTCCACGACGGGGTCGCCGCGGTCCACGACGACGCCGATACCGTGGCGCGCCGCCTCGTCGACGTCGCCGCCCGGGGGTACGCCGACCGGCCGGCCGACCTGCACCGGCTCGACCTTCGCCGGCTGCTGCAACCCGACTGGCTGCAGCAGCCCGGCATGTTCGGCTACGCCTGCTACACCGAGCGGTTCGCCGACGACCTGCGCGGCCTGGCCGGGCACCTCGACCACCTGCGCGACCTCGGCGTCACCTACCTCCACCTGATGCCGCTCCTGCAGCCGCGCGACGGCGACAACGACGGCGGCTACGCCGTGCAGGACTACCGGCGGGTGCGCGCCGACCTCGGCACCATGGACGACCTGCGCGACCTCGCCACCACGCTGCGCGCCGAGGGGATCAGCCTGGTCCTCGACCTGGTCCTCAACCACGTCGCGCGCGAGCACGACTGGGCGGTGCGGGCCCGCGCCGGCGACCCGACGTACCGCGCCTACTTCCACGTCTTCCCCGACCGGGTCGAGCCCGACGCCTACGAGCGGACGCTGCCGGAGGTGTTCCCCGACTTCGCGCCCGGCAACTTCACGTGGGACGAGGAGCTCGACGGCTGGGTGTGGACCACGTTCAACGAGTGGCAGTGGGACCTCGACTGGGGCAACCCCGACGTGCTCGTCGAGATGGCGGACGTGATCGTCTCGCTGGCCAACGCCGGCGTCGAGGTGCTGCGGCTCGACGCGATCGCGTTCCTGTGGAAGCGGCTCGGCACCGACTGCCAGAACCAGCCGGAGGTCCACGCGCTCACCCAGGCACTGCGCGCGGTCGCGCACCTGGTCGCGCCGGCGCTCGCGTTCAAGGCCGAGGCGATCGTCGGGCCGCGAGACCTGGTGCAGTACCTCGGGCTGGGGGAGCGGGCCGGCCGCGTCAGCGACCTCGCCTACCACAACAGCCTGATGGTGCAGGTGTGGTCGATGCTGGCCGCGCGCAGCACCGTGCTCGCCCGCCACGCCCTCGCCGCGCTGCCGCCGACCCCGGCCAGCGGCACCTGGATCACCTACGTCCGCTGCCACGACGACATCGGCTGGGCGATCGACGACGGCGACGCCGCCTCGGTGGGGCTCGACGGCGCGGCCCACCGGCGATTCCTCGCCGACTGGTACGCCGGGGAGTTCCCCGGCTCCTGGGCCGACGGGCTGGTCTTCCAGCACAACCCGGCCACCGGTGACAAGCGCATCAGCGGCACCGCCGCCTCCCTCGCCGGGCTGGAGGAGGACGAGCACGGCGCGCTGGCCCGGATCTTCCTCGCCCACGCGGTCGTCGCCGGCTGGGGCGGGGTCCCGGTGGTGTGGAGCGGCGACGAGCTCGCCCAGCCCAACGACCCCGGCTGGGCCGACGAGCCGGGCCACGAGGACGACAACCGATGGGCGCACCGGCCGCGGCTCGACTGGGCCCGTGCCCGCGCCCGCCACGACCTGCGCACCGTGCCCGGCAAGGTCTTCTCCGGCATCGCCCACCTCGCCCGGGTGCGGGCCGGGCTGCCGCAGCTGCACGCGTCGGCGGCCGCGGAGGTGCTGACCGACACCGACGACGGCGTGCTCGCGGTGGTGCGCCGGCACGCCTTCGGCCCGCTCGTCGGGCTCTACAACGTGACGCCGACGCCCCGGCCGTTCCCGATGTGGCGGCTGCACGCCGCGGGCGTCGGGGCGCCGTACGACGCCCTCGGCGGGCACCCCGTCACCGCGGGCGCGGGCGGGCTCGCATGGCTCCCGCCGTACGCCGCGTGGTGGGTGGTCGAGCACCCGTCCTGAGGGTCGAGCTCCCGGTTCCGGGTGACCCGCGCCACGCGGCCGGCACGGGGTGGGGCGGGTTCGCCCGCCGGTCACCGGGCTCGACTACCCTCGATCCGGTGATCCGCTTCGAGAAGGTCGTCAAGACCTACCCCGGACAGGGCAGCGCCGCGCTCGACCACGTGACGGTCGACGTGGAGAAGGGCGAGTTCGTCTTCCTCGTCGGCACGTCCGGCTCGGGGAAGTCGACCTTCCTCCGCATGGTGCTCCGCGAGACCCGGCCGACGGCCGGCCGCGTCTACGTCGCCGGCAAGGAGATCAACCGGCTGGCCGGCTGGAAGGTGCCGCGGCTGCGCCGCCAGATCGGCACCGTCTTCCAGGACTTCCGGCTGCTGCAGAACAAGACCGTCGCCGAGAACGTCGCCTTCGCGATGCAGGTGATCGGCAAGTCGCGCGCCGAGATCAACCAGCTGGTCCCCGAGACGCTGGAGCTGGTCGGGCTCGAGGGCAAGGCCGACCGGATGCCCGACGAGCTCTCCGGTGGTGAGCAGCAGCGCGTCGCGATCGCGCGCGCCTTCGTCAACCGGCCGATGATCCTCATCGCCGACGAGCCCACCGGAAACCTCGACCCGACCACCTCGGTCGGCATCATGAAGCTGCTGGACCGGATCAACCGGACCGGCACCACCGTCGTCATGGCCACCCACGACGCCGGCATCGTCGACCAGATGCGCAAGCGCGTCATCGAGCTCGAGGCCGGCCGGGTCGTCCGCGACCAGGCGCAGGGCGTCTACGGCTTCCAGCACTGACCTCCGGCGACCGCCGGCACCGATCCGCACGCTCCGACTCCGCACCGAAGAGAGCCACCCACCCATGCAGCTGCGTTACGTCTTCTCCGAGCTCGGCCAGGGCCTGCGCCGCAACCTGACCATGCACGTCGCGGTCGTGCTGACCCTGTTCGTGTCGCTCACACTGGTGGGCCTCGGCGTCCTGCTCAACCAGCAGGCCGACAAGGCCGCGCAGCACTGGGGCAGCCAGCTGCAGATCACGGTGTGGCTGTGCAAGGACAAGGACGACAACCCGGCCTGCACGGGCGAGGTGACCGACGCCGAGAAGGCCGCGATCCTCGACGTGGTCGACGACAACCCGGAGGTCGCGGACTACCACACCGAGTCGAAGGAGGAGGCCTTCGACAAGGTGAAGGAGCTGCTCGGCCCGGAGCGGTTCGAGGGCCCCAACCCGGCGGCGACCGCCGAGGACATGCCCGAGTCGGTGTGGATCGAGCTGAAGGACCCCGAGGAGTACGAAGGCGTCACCAGCGCCGTCGTCGGCCTCGACGGCGTCTCCGGCATCCGCGACATGCGCGAGGTGCTCGAGCCGATCTACGGCTCGATCAACGCGCTGCAGTGGGGTGCGCTCGGCACCGCGGCTTTCCTGGTCCTCGCGGCGCTGCTGCTGGTCGGCAACACCATCCGGCTCGCCGCGTTCGCCCGCCGCAAGGAGATCGGCATCATGCGGCTGGTCGGCGCTTCGACGCTCTACATCGCGCTGCCGTTCCTGCTCGAGGCGCTGGTCACCGCGCTCATCGGCGTGGTGCTCGCCGGCAGCGCGCTGGCGGCGTTCATGTACTTCGGCATCGAGGAGCGCGCCGGCGACCAGCTGAAGTTCATGCCGTGGATCGGCATGGACGAGTTCCTCGTCGGCCTGGGCGCGATCGCGGTGCTCGGCCCGATCCTGACGCTGCTGCCGACACTCCTGCTGACCCGCAAATACGTCAAAGTCTGATCCCGCCGGGCTACGCGTCGACGCGTTCACTTCCCCGAAAGCTGAAGGCGAAACCGGTGCGCCCCTTCCCCCGTGCCGCCCGCCGCCGGCTGGCAGCGTCGCTCGTCGCGTGCGCCGTCGCCGTCGGCGCCATGACCGTCCCCTTCGCCCACGCCGACCCGCTCAAGGATCGGCAGAGGAAGGTCCAGGGCCAGATCCGGCAGGCCGACAAGGACCTCCACGCCTCCAGCGCCGCGCTGCGCAAGGCCGACGCCCGCCTCGCCACGGCGCAGGCCGCGCTGACGACGGCCCGCGGGGAGCTGCAGTCCGCCCGGACCCGGCTCGCCGCCGCCCGGGTCCGCGACCAGGAGATGCAGGCGCGGCTCGAGCAGGCCGAGGACCGGCTCGACACCGCCGAGGCCGACCTCTCGAACGGCCGGCTCGCCCTCGACGACCAGCGCGACGTGGTCACCGGGGTGATCACCTCCATCTACCAGGAGGGCGACCCGCAGCTGCTGACGTTCTCCTCGCTGCTCGACTCCGAGACGCCCTCCGACCTGACCCTGCGCATGGAGATGCAGAACGCCATGGTCGGCCGGGAGTCCCGCGCCTACGACGAGCTCCGCGCCGCTGAGGTGCTGCTCGAGGTGCGCCAGCAGCAGGTCGAGGAGGCGCGCAACGAGGTCGCCGTACGCCGGCGCGAGGCCGCCCGGCACCTCGACACCATGCAGGAGCTCGAGGCCACCGCCCAGGACGCCCGCGACCGGGTCCAGGTGCTCGTCGTCGACCGCCGCGACGCCCGCCGCTCGGCTGCCTCGGCCCGCGCGCAGGACCGCGCGCAGCTCGCGCGGCTGAGGGCGCAGGAGCGCAAGATCAAGGAGCGGATCCTCGAGCAGGCGCGTCGCGCCCGGCAGGGCCGCGGCGGCTACACCGGCAACCCGTCCGGGCTGCTGAGCCGGCCGGTCCCGGGCCCGGTGACCTCGCCGTTCGGCTACCGGATCCACCCGATCTACAAGTACTACGGCCTCCACAACGGCACCGACTTCTACACCGCGTGCGGCCAGGCCATGCAGGCCGTCGCCACCGGCCGGGTGATCGCGCGCTACCACTCGCCGGTCTACGGCAACCGGCTGTTCCTCGGCCTCGGCATGATCAACGGCAAGTTCATCACCGCCGTCTACAACCACGCCTCGTCGTACCGCTACGGCGTGGGCGCCACCGTGAGCCGCGGCGCCACGATCGGGTACGCCGGGTCGACCGGCTGGTCGACCGGGTGCCACCTGCACTTCACGATCCTGGCCAACGGCAAGCCGGTGCCGCCGTTCAACTACCTGTGACGGCCACCGGCCGCGACCAATCCGGTTGCGGCATTTGAGAGACTGACGGGATGCCGAAGGAACAGGGGCGCAAGCTCGTCGCGCAGAACAAGAAGGCGCGCCACGACTACCACATCGAGGACACCTACGAGGCCGGCCTGGTGCTCGTCGGGACCGAGGTGAAGTCGCTGCGGATGGGGCGCGCCTCGCTGGTCGACGGCTTCGTGGACATCGACAACGGCGAGGCCTGGCTGCACGGCGTCCACATCCCCGAGTACTCCCAGGGCACCTGGACCAACCACTCGGCCCGTCGCAAGCGCAAGCTGCTGCTGAACCGGATCGAGATCGACAAGATCGAGCGCCGGGTCAACGAGAAGGGCCTCACCGTCGTCCCGCTGTCGCTCTACTTCAAGGACGGCCGGGCCAAGGTCGAGATCGCCCTTGCCAAGGGCAAGAAGTCGTGGGACAAGCGGCACTCCATCGCCGCCCGTCAGGCAGACCGGGAGAAGGAGCAGGCCCTGGGCCGCCGCCTGAAGGGCATGCGTGACTGATCGGTCGGAGGCCGAGGTGACCGCCGACGGCGACCACCCGCCGGTCGATCCGGTGGTTGAGGTGCGAGGTTTCGAGACGGGCGCTGCGCGCCCTCCTCAACCGACATCTCCGCGAGCCTCGAAACCCCCGCACCCGACCGCCGACCGCCACCATCCGCCGGTCGAGCCCGTCGAGACCACGACGACCGCCGTCGGCGACCCCACGCCGGTCGAGCCCGTCGAGACCACGACGACCGCCGTCGGCGACCCCACGCCGGTCGAGCCCGTCGAGACCACCCGCCGCTTCTGGACAGACCTCGGCCTGCCCGGCCTCTACGACGTCCACGTCCACTTCCTGCCGGAGAACGTGCAGCGCAAGGTGTGGGCGCAGTTCGACCAGGCCGGCCCCAAGATCGGCCGCGAGTGGCCGATCCGCTACCGCGGCAGCCACGACGAGCGCGTCGCCCTGCTGCGCGAGCTGGGCGTGCGCCGCTTCCCGACGCTGCCCTACGCCCACCGGCCCGGCATCGCGGGGTACCTCAACGAGTGGGCTGCCGGCTTCGCCCGTGAGGTGCCGGAGTCGCTGTGGTCGGCGACGTTCTACCCCGAGACCGAGGCGCCGGCGTACGTCGCCGAGCTGGTCGAGGCAGGCGTGGAGATCTTCAAGGTCCACGTGCAGGTGGGGGAGTTCCACCTGCACGACCCGCTGCTCGACAACGTGTGGGGCACGCTCGCCGAGGCGGGGACGCCGGTCGTGATCCATGCCGGGTCCGGGCCGGTCGGCAACGCGTTCACCGGCCCCGACCCGCTCCGCAAGGTCCTCGAGCGGCACCCGCGGCTCGCCGCCGTCGTCGCCCACATGGGCGCCCCGGAGTACGCCGAGTTCCTGGCGCTGGCCGAGCAGTACGACCGGGTCCACCTCGACACCACGATGGTCTTCACCGAATTCTTCGAGGCCGAGGCGCCCTACCCCCGCGAGCTGCGGGACCGGCTGCGCGACCTGCAGGAGAAGGTGCTGCTCGGCAGCGACTTCCCGACCATCCCGTACCCCTACCTGCACCAGCTCGAGGGACTCGTCCGGCTGGACCTGGGTGACGACTGGCTGCGGGACGTGTGCTGGCACAACGGCGCGCGGCTGCTGGGGGAGGACCGCCGCCGTCCGTGACACTCTGGGCCCGTGGTCACTGAGGTCAGTCGAACCCGCACCTACCCGGTCGCCGTCGAGGACGCCTTCGACGCGGTCCTGACCGCCGACCTCACGAGCGTGTTCCGTCACTGGTACGCCGCGCTGCCGCCGATCCGCGAGGTCCGGGGTCACGAGGACGACTGGGGGAGCGAGGGGCAGGAACGCACGCTCTGCTTCGCCGCGGGCGGCGGCGAGCTGACCGAGACGCTGACCGAGGTCGACCGGCCCCGGGCGTTCGGCTATCGGCTGACCCCGGTGTCCGGCCCGCTCGGTCAGCTGGCGGAGCGGATCGACGGCCGCTGGGAGTTCACGCCGGCCGGGACCGGAGTGCGGATCACCTGGTCGCTGCGCATCCACGAGCGCGAGGGCGCCGCCGCTCGGGTCGCCGTGCCGGCGTACGTCCGGATGTGGCGCGGCTACGCCCGGCAGGGGCTGGAGGAGCTGGAGAGCCTGCTCGTCCCGTGACCCGTCCACGACCGGCTCGGGGAATGTCCTGTGCGGTGCGTGTGTTGAGTCCGTTAGCCTGTGACACACAGGTAGAGCGGTCCACGGGCCGCGCTTGACAACACCAGAGGGGCTGATCGGTTTCGACTTGGGACGTTAGTTCCAGGGGAAGCGGGTCGAGAAGCCAGCGTCATCTCGTAAACGATCGCTGGAAACCAATAACTGCCAACGCTAAGCGCAGTTCCTTCGCTCTCGCCGCCTGATTGCGGTGATCGAAGCGTCAGACCGGGTATCCGCCTCCGGCCCGGATCCTGGCGTCATCTAGGAGGCTTGCTGCTCATTCCGTGTCACGGAGGATGAGCGGGACTTTTTCGTGACTGAGCCTGTCGGGGACGTGTCCGTGCGAGCCCCGGGGCCGAGAAAAGCGACATCGCGGACTGCACCCGGAGAAGACCTGGTTCGACGCTCGAGGACGCGGGTTCGATTCCCGCCAGCTCCACTGACCTGAGAGGTCTCCGCAGATGGTGCGGAGTCCCTCGCAGCACGAGACGGGCCCGCGGCGACGCCGCGGGCCCGTTCGTGTCTCGTGACAGGACACCGGCGTCCAGCGTGGATACCGTTACCGGGGTCCCGCCCGCGGGCGCCGTTGCCGGACCAGGCGTCTGGCGAGCAACCGAGCGAGGTCGACGTGAACCGTAGGTACCGCGACTACATGCAACTGGAGGAGCCGCCGGACGACGGCGGGGCCGGACCGGACGGAGAGCCGGCGCGCGCCTGGATCCGGCAGGCCCCCACGCCCTCGTTCACGGGAGGCTGGTTCAGCGCAGGGCGTCCCATCCCTTGGCTGATGACGCTCGAGCGCGGCGGTGAGACCACCAGCCACGAGGCCTCCCTCGAGCAGCTGGTGTACCTGGCCCAACGCTCCGGGGTGCGCGACGTGCGGGTCTGGGACCCGGGGCTGGAGGACTTCCGGGCTCTCGGCCCCGAGGACGTCCGCCTGCTGGCCGAGTGACCCACGGGCGGGGCGCCTGCGCCGGTCAGGCGTTCGGGACGTAGCCGCACGTGTCGGCGACGGTGACCGCGGCGCCCGGGTCGTCGGCCTCCGACTCGTCGCTCTCCGTCACGCCGTCCACCGCCTCGGTGTCCTCGGTCGTGGTGCCGCCGTCGGCCGGCTCGGGCTCCTCGGCGGGGGCCGTCGCGACGGGCGGGTCCAGGGCCCGGTCCACCACCGACTGCATCCACTCGAAGTCCGGGTCACCGGAGAAGAACCGGTCGGAGGCGACGAACGCCACGGACCGCGTCTTGCGCTGCTTGACCTTCTGAGCCAGGTCGACGAACGCCGGCAGCAGCTCCTGCGGGATGTCGGTCTGCACGAGCTGCTTCCCCGCGGCGGCGAGGTCCTGGTAGCGGCGCAGCAGGTTGAAGGGGTCCGCCTCCGCGATCAGCGCGTCGATCAGGCAGCGCTGCCGCAGCATCCGCGCGTAGTCGTCCGAGCCGTACCTGCCGCGCGCGAACCACATCGCGTGGAAGCCGTCGAGGTGCTGGTCGGGCCCCGGCTCGAGCCAGCCCTGCGGGGGCACGCCGAGGTCGGTGATCCCGCCGATCGCCACCGGCTCGTTGATGTTCACGGTGACGCCGCCGATGGCGTCGACGAGCTGCGGGAAGCCCTGGAGGTCGACCAGGACGTAGTAGTCGACCCGGGTGCCGAGGGTGCCCGCGACGGCCTGCTTCAGAGCGTCCGCGCCCTCGTTGTCCGACCCACCCAGGACGCCGGGATGCAGGATCGGGACCTGCCCGTAGACCGCGTTCAGCATCCAGGCCGCGGGGTCCCCGTCGCCGCCGAACCCCTCGGGGTACAGCGCGTGCAGCGGGCTGTCGAGGGGGAACTGCGCGTTCATCATGTTGCGCGGCAGGCTGAACAGCACCGACTCGCCGGTGCGGGTGTCGACGTCCAGCAGCGCCATGGTGTCGGTGCGGGTCCCGTCCCGGTTCGGTCCGGAGTCCCCGCCGACGAGCAGCACGCCGACGTTCCGGCGACCGCCCCAGGGGTCGACCGGGGTGACGTCGCGCGGCACGGTCGCCGTCCGGTTGTCCTCGAACACCGACTCCACCAGGTCGGCCTGGGTGTCGGCGTACCTCACTGCCTGGACCGTCGGCACCGCGACGACCAGGCACAGCGCGCTCACCAGCACCCCGCCGGCCACCCGGCGGTGTCGCGGCATCCCCACCGGGCGGACCATGCGGTACGTCGTCACGACGACGAACGCCCACAGGGCAAGGCCGACCGAGACGGACGCCGCCACGAGCGTCAGCCGGGACGGGTCGACCGCCAGCGCGACGAGGGCGTCGAGGTCCGTCACACGCACCAGCAGTACCACCTGCGCGGCCACGGTGGCGGCGGCCAGCAGGTAGCCGAGCCGCCGGCCCGCCCAGACGTACCCCGCGCCCGGGACCACGGCGCCGAGCAGGGTCACGAGCAGCGCACCGCGCAGGGTGCGGGCGCGGCGCCTGCCGCCGGGGGACTCCCCTCCCATGAAGGCATCATCCGCCACCCGACGGTCGACGGACACCCTTCGGTACGGCGAGTCGTGGGGCCGTGGCGTCAGCGCTGGCGGCTGCGGGACCGGGTGCGGATCTCCTCGACGAGCTGATCGGGATCGATCCCGAAGGCGAGGATCGGCACGACCACGTCACCGTCACGGGACTCGACCCTGATGCCCGCCGGACTGCGCCGCTGGGTCTCCACCCGGGTGACCCGGTTCCACGGGATGGTCCGCGACGTCCGGAAGCCGCGGTAGGTGAGCCCGTCGGGGCCGAGCTCGAGGCGCCAGCGGTGCAGCCGTCCGGTGGTGAGTCGCACCAGGTCGGGCAGCGTCCCGATCGCGCCGACGACCGCCAGCAGCGCGCCGCCGGGCGACTCGATCTGCGAGAAGTCGGTGATCGCCACGCGCGCGATCAGGACGGCCAGCACCAGCACCGCCGCCCAGGCCGTGAGGACGCCGACCGTGATCGCGAGCGGCGACCGCAGGACGACCACGCCGTCCTCGTCGGGTGCCAGCTCGATCCGTCGGCGGCGCCCCAGCAGCGTCGGTCAGGCGGCGACGAGCCCCGCGACGGACGCCAGCGACACAGCCGTCATGGCGGGTGCAGCAGGCCCGTCGTCAAAGGCCCCCATGAGCGCGCCGAACAGCGCGAAGCCACAGAGCAGCGTGAAGACCAGGGGGACGTACCAGACCGGTAGGAATCGGCGCATGCTCACCACGGGGTCACCGCCTGGTTGCTCACGACCGACACCATGCCCCCTCTGTCCAGGAGGCATGCATGCGCCACGGGTGGAGCGCAGCCGGCCCCGATGGGGCAACCCAGACGGGCCAGTGACGTGTCGTCGGCCGCGGCGCGAGGATGGAAAGACCCGCCGGTCACGAGGCGGGGAACCCACTGAGCACTCAGGAGGCGATCATGGTCAGCTCGAAGGGCACGTTCGGCAGCTTCGCGGTCAGCGACCTCGAGGCCGCGAAGGAGTTCTACTCAGCCACGCTGGGCCTCGACGTCAAGAGCGAGGAGGACCCCCTCGGGAACGGCGTTCTCTGGATCCACGGCCCGGGTCCGGGATCGGTCATGGTCTACTCCAAGCCCGAGCACACACCCGCGGGGTTCACCGTCTACAACCTCGAGGTCGACGACCTCGAGGCCGCCTGCGACGACCTGTCCGGACGCGGCGCGACCTTCGAGCGCTATGAGCAGATGGAGCCTGACGACCGCGGCATCGTCCGGCAGGGCGGCATCGCCGCCGCGTGGCTCAAGGACCCCAGCGGCAACGTGGTCGGACTGATGGAGCGGAGCGACCAGGCGTGAGCCTGCCGGGGGAGCACGGGGAGGAACCGGCGCACCGGGTGCGCCGACTCCTCCCCGGGTGGAGGCGCTGCCGGTTCAGCCGAACCAGGCGTCGGACGTCGGTTTGTCCATCCGGCCGTCCCAGCTGCCGGTGGTGCCGTTCCAGAACAACCCCCACTCGAACCGGCCGGACACGAGGACCTCGGCCCGCATCGTCGCTGTCTTCGCGACCCGGTCGGGGTCGCTGACGGGTGCTCCCGTCTCGGCCAGGCCCGTGCGGGTGTAGCCCGCGGCGTCCGCGCCGGCGAGGATCTTGGCCACCTGCGCTGCCGGTGACTGCTTGCCGTAGTAGGCGTCGAAGGCGAACACGTCGACGGTTCCCGGCGCGGGCGTCCAGTCGGCGAGGTCACGCCCCGACCTGTAGTCGACGGTCCAGGCCATGAGGATGCTGGTCGGGATCATGCCCTCGGCGCGCATGAGCGGCGACTGCAGCGACCACTGGTTGCGGTACTCCGCCGACCACGCCTGGTACTCCGGCGAGCCCACGGCGCCGTGGTCGTCCTCGGGCTCGTGGTTGAAGCAGGTGTAGACCGTCAGGCCGTCGGGGATGCCCGCCAGGAACTGCTCGATCACCGGCAGCTCGGTCTCCTTCCAGGAGATGACGAAGATGCTGACGCCGTCCGCCAGGGCGTCCTGCACTGCCACGGACGTCAGGAACTGCACGTCGTTCAGCTGCTGGAAGAAGATCCGCGCCACGCGCGCGCGGTCCTCGTAGACCCCCTCGTCGACCTCCGTCAGGTGGGTGTAGTTCGCGCCGAAGAGCGTCGGGCTCACCGGCGGCGGCTCGGGCGCCGGGGCGGGACCTGGTTCGGGAGTGGGGTCGGGAGTGGGGTCGGGAGTGGGGTCAGGAGCCGGCTCCGGGCTGGGCTCGGGTGTGGGCTCGGGTGTGGGCTCAGGCGTCGGTTCGGGTGGTGGTGCCGGGGTGGGGTCCGGTGTCGGCTCGGGTGTGGGCTCAGGCGTCGGTTCGGGTGGTGGTGCCGGGGTGGGGTCCGGTGTCGGCTCGGGTGTGGGCTCAGGCGTCGGCTCAGGCGTCGGTTCGGGTGTGGGCTCAGGCGTCGGCGTCGGCCTCGGTTCGGGTGTCGGCGTGGGCGTGGGCTCCGGGGTGGGCGTGGGCTCCGGGGAGGGCGTGGGCTCCGGGGAGGGCGTGGGCTCCGGCGTGGGGGACGGTTCCGGCGGAGGTGGCGGAGGCGGCTCGGGGGCCGGGGCCTGGCCGGTCGTCCGGGCCTCGATGGTGTTGGAGAACTCGCCCTCGACGGTCTTGTTGTTCATGACGACCACGCGGACCCGAACCCAGTAGCTCGTGCCGGGCTGCAAGCTGCGCAGCGTGAGCTGCTTGTTCTTCGTGAACTTGCTGACGAAGCCCGCCATCGTCGGGGCGGTGGCGTAGTCGAGGCGGAACCGGGAGGCGCCGCTGGCTGCGGACCACGCGAGCGTCAGCGAGGTGTTCGTCGCCTTCGTGACGCGTAGGTTGGTGGGGGCCGGCGCGTTGCCGTGGGCGGGTCCGCCCACGACGAGGAGCGCGAGACAGACGAAGGCCGCCGACAGGGCGCCCAGCAGTCGCCGCGCAGAGGAGGTCTGCATGGTGGTCTCCGGGTGGATCCACGACCGGTCGACCCGTCGACGCGGACGCGCGTCGGCGGGGTCCTCCGGTGACCCGAACGGGGGGGCTGCGCTGAGGAGAGTCAGCACGGTGGCACCCCGCCGACCCGATGTGACGGTCGGAGGGCGGGCTGCCAATCTCGGCTCGGCTCGTGGCTCGAGCCCTCACGTCCACCACCCCGCGGTGAGCCCTCCGGAGCGGGCGGGCACGACCGTGGCGGAGTGCGCGCTGCGGGACCGGGATCCTCCCGGTCGCGTGCGGTACCGGGATGGCACCGCACGCGGAGCTACGAGGGTGCTGCCGAGCGACCAGCCGCGCCGGCGGGAGAGGTCCCGGTCCGGCGTCCGCCCCCCGGACGGCTGTGCGTTTCGGTCATCGGCTCGAATGCGCTTCCCATCAGGGCCCCGCGCGGCTTTCAGTATGCGCGTGCCGGGCACCCGCGACAAGAGACGCGAAGGCGCCCACGCACCCGGTGCGTGGGCGCCTTCGCGTTCAGGCGTACGTCGTGGCTCAGCCGAACCAGGCGTCGGCGGTCGCCGTGTCCATGCGCGAGTCGTAGCCGCCCTCGGCGCTGTTCCAGTAGAGGCCCCACTCGAACATGCCCGAGTCGATGATCGCGGCCCGCATCTCCCGGGTGTTCTGGACGCGGCCCGGGTCGCTGGTCGGTGCGCCGGTCTCCGCGAGGCCGGTGCGGTCGACGCCCGCCGCCTTGGCGGCAGCCTCCATGCGCGAGACCAGCGTCGCCGGGTCCTTGCCCTTGCCGTAGTAGGCGTCGAAGGCGAAGACGTCGAAGGTGCCCTTCGGCGGGGTCCAGTCGGCGACGTCACGGCCCGACTTCGGGTCGAGGGTCCAGCCCATGAGGATGTTGGTGGGGATCATGCCCTCGGCGCGCATCAGCGGCGCCTGGAGCGACCACTGCCGCTTGTACTCCTCCGACCAGGCCCGGTAGCTGGCGGAGCCCGGGTTCCCCTCGTCGTTCTCCGGCTCGTGGTTGAAAGACGTGTAGACGGTCAGGTCGTCCGGGATGCCGGCGAGGAAGCGCTGGATCGCGTCGCGGTCGGTCTCCTTCCACGAGATGACGAACGTCGTGATGCCGTCGGCCAGCGCTTCCTGGACCGCGCCGTTGCGCGAGAACTGGGTGGAGTCGAGCTGCTGGAAGAAGATCCGGGCAGCCTTGGCGCGGTCCTCGTAGACGCGCTCGTCGACCTCGGAGCGCGTCGTGTAGTTGGCGCCGAAGAGGGACTTGCCGGTCGGCGTGGGCTCGGTGGTCGGCTCCGGCGTGGGCTCGGGGGTCGGCTCCTGAGTCGGCTCCTGCGTCGGCTCCTGAGTCGGCTGCTGGGGGGCGCCGGCGCCCGTGGTCGTCACCTCGACCACCTCCGAGAAGTCGCCGTAGACCGGGGCGCCGTTCACGCCGGTGGTGCGGACCCGGACCCAGTAGGACGTGCCGGCCTCGAGGTCGCGCAGCGTGAACCGCTCGTTGCTGGTCCACTTCTTGCGGAAGCCGTCCATGACCGGGTTGTCGGCGTAGTCGAGCCGGAACTGGGTGGCGCCGGCGGGGCCGTCCCAGGCGACGGTGATGCTCGAGGCGGTGGCGTCGGTCGCGCGGACGTTGGTGGCGGCGGGCGCCTGCGAGCTGGTGACCGAGGCCTGACCGACATCCGCGGTGGGCAGGGCGCTGGCGACTCCGCTCACGGCGAGCGCCGAGAGCCCGACGGCGGACGCGGCCACGGCGGCCAGCGTCCGGTGGGGGGCAGAGAATCTCTTCACGGGTGTGCTTCTCCAGGGGGGATGACACGGGCCGGGGATGCCCGGCCGCGATGGGCGGTTGGATCGACGGCGACGCGCCCTGCGAGCAGGGCCGTGGAGGCAGCACCGAGGTCCCGAGAAGCAGGTCGGCACCGGGGCCGACCGGCTGACCTGTCAGTGCCGGCGGGCGTCGCCGGTGACGGGGGAGATCAGGGCCGTCGGGTGGTGGGTCACGACCTGAGGAGGGAACGGTTGGGTGGCGACGGCGTCGGGCCGCGATCGGGCCACGGGCCGGTCCGGGACGTCACCGGGCTGACCGACTGTCCACCCCGAGCTCCGCGGGGTGCGCCCGGCCGACTCGTGGTCGCGCCGTGGTTCACCTCGGTCCGCCTCCTGTCACCGGGACAGGTGCGTGTGTGGATCATCTGCCTGGACTCGCTTCCTCGTCAGGCCCCGCGCGGGGAGGACTGTGCCCGATCAGCGGCCGAAAAGAAACCTGATTGTGATCGAGGCCATGGATTTGGCCCGTAACTTCCCGCTGATTCCCTCGGAGCGACCGGGACCGTCCGCTGGCCGGTTCGACCCGGGCCCGCGAGCGCCGTTCCCTCAGCCGAACCAGATGTCGGCGATGTCCTCGGACATCCTGGCGTCGTAGCCGCCCTCCGCGCCGTTCCAGTACAACGCCCAGGCGAACATGCCCGCCTCGGTCACGGCGTCCTTCATCGCCGCAGTGGCCGACGGGCGGTCGGGGTCCCCGACCGGAGCCCCCGTCTCGGCGAGGCCGGTCGTCGCGAGGCCGGCGGCCTCGGTGGCGGCGACCATCCGGCCGACCTGCACGTGCGGGTCCTGACCCTTGCCGTAGTAGGCGTCGAAGGCGAACACGTCGACGGTGCCCTCCGGCGGGGTCCAGTCGGCGATGTCGCGCCCGGACCTCGGGTCGAGGGTCCAGCCCATCAGGATGCTGGTCGGGATCATGCCCTCGGCCCTCATCAACGGCGACTGCAGGGACCACTGCCGCCGGTACTCGGCCGACCACGCCCGGTACTCGGCGGAGCCGAGGGAGCCGTGGTCGTTCTCGGGCTCGTGGTTGAAGGTCGTGTAGACGGTGAGGTCGCCCGGGATCCCCGCGAGGAACCGCTGGATCGCCGCCCGGTCGGTCTCCTTCCACGAGATCACGAACGTGGAGACGCCGTCGGCCAGGGCCTCACGGACGGCGCTGTTGGTCGAGAACTGCGCACGGTCGAGCTCCTGGAAGAAGACCCGCGCGGCCCCGGCCCGGCCGCCGTAGACGCGCTCGTCGACGTGCGCCATCGTGCTGTAGTTGGCCCCGAACAGGGCCTTCCCGGTCGGGGCGGGGGTGGTGCGCACCTCCACCACGTCGGACCACGGCCCCACGTTCCGTTCGCCGTCGACCCGCACGACGCGCACCCGGACCCAGTAGCTGGTGTCCGGCTGGAGCAGGCGCATGGTCAGCTGCGGCCTGGCCCGCCGCGAGGTGCGCCGGTACCGCATCGCCGAGTCGGCGGCGTGGTCGATCCGGTACTTCGTGGCGGAGCGCATGGCCGACCAGGCGACGGTGAGGCGGGTGGGGGCGGTCGCGACGGGCCGGACCTCGACCGGTGCCGCCGGCGAGGTCCTCGCCGCCCACACGTGCGCTGCCTGCGGCTCCGCCTGCGCCGGGAGGCCGACGAGCAGCCCGCAGAGGACCCCACAGACGACGAGGACGGAGGCGATGATGCCGGCCCCGCGCGGGGCTTCCGGGATGCGCGTCATGAGGGCTCCGAGACGAGAGGACTGCGGCCGGGACGTCCGGCCGACGCGGGCGGGACCCGCGTCAGGTGGGTCACATTGTGGGCAGGGGTGGTTCCGGCTGTCCGTGGATTGGGCAGAACCCGGGTGCGGGGGCCGACCGAGAGCGAGGAGCGGCCATGGCGGACACCGGCGAGACCGTCTGCGTGTACTGCAAGGCGAGGACCGAGACCCACTGCACGACGGCCGGGTGCGACTGGCGCAGCTGCACCGAGTGCGGCGCCGTCCTGTGGGGTGCGGCGCGCCGGGCGCTGCGCCGGGGCAAGCCGGTGGCCTGGCCCTACACCCAGCCCGAGTCCGCCTGACCGACCCGCCCGACGGGGCCCACGGATCCAGGGGCACGACACGCCGCGCGGCTGGGTGTGGGCCGCGTCGGCGCGGGGCACAGTGCTCGCATGTCTCTCGGGATCCGCACCACGACCGGCCTCCTCGGCCTCGCCCTGACGGTGTCGCTCGCACCGCCCGCCCAGGCCCAGGAACCACCGGAGCCGCCGGCCGCCACCACCCTGACGCTGTCCGCCGAGGCGCAGTACGCCGACCGCGACACCGCCCTCGACCTCCTGCTCGTCCGCGAGGACGGCTCGCCGGTGGTCGGCGGCGAGCTCGTCGTCGAGCGCAGTGACGACGGCGCGTGGCAGCCGTTCGAGGTGCTGCCGACCGACGACGAGGGGCGGGCGGCCACGCAGGCCACCATGGCGCGGGAGGCCCGCGACAACATCTTCCGGGCGACGTACGCCGGCGACGGGGCCACCACCGAGGGCAGCGAGACCGGCTGGGTGCGGGTGCCGCTGCTGCGGCGCAGCACGAAGGTCGCCGTGCGCGGTCCTGACGAGGTGCGCGACGGGCAGAAGATCACCCTCGAGCTGCTCTGGCGCACCCGGGGCGGTGAGCCGGTCTCGGGCCCCGTGAGGCTGATGCGGCGCAACGCCGGCGGCTCCTGGCGGCTCGCGAAGAGGCTGCGTACCGGGGGCGAGGGCCGCGCGACGTACACCGTGCGTCCGCGCACCGACACCCGCTGGCGCGCCGTGGCCCGGCGCGTCGACTGGGCCACCGGCGACCGCAGCCGCGTCCACCGCGTCGACAACCGTCCGCCCGGCATCCCGGTCGCGCTGCCCAAGGGCGCGCCGCGGCCGCGGATCAACCTCCCCGACCAGCCACGCGCCGCGGGCAGCGGCCCGAACGCCGTCGTCACGGCGATCCCGAACGCGGTGTGGAACCACATGACCGGGCGCAGCTGGCACCAGGGCTGCCCGGTCGGACGGAGCAGCCTGCGCCTGCTGCGCATCAACTACTGGGACTTCTCCGGCTACCGCCGCCGCGGCGAGCTCGTCGCCCACGCCGACGCCGTCGGCAAGATGGCGGGGGCGCTGTCGGAGATGTACCGCCGCAAGCTGCCGATCCGGTCGATGTACCGCGTCGACCGCTTCGGCTGGTCCTCGCGGCTCCGCGGCGCTGACGACTACAAGTCCATGGCCGCCGACAACACCTCGGCCTTCAACTGCCGCGGCGTGGTCGGCAACCCGAGCCGCCGATCGCCGCACTCCTACGGCCGGTCCCTCGACATCAACCCGTGGGAGAACCCCTACCGCGCCAGCCACGGCTGGACGCCCAACTCCTGGTGGGTGGGCCGGTCGCACCCGCGGGTGGCCTGGCGGTCCCGCTCCCACGTCGTGGTGCAGGTGATGGCGCGCCACGGCCTTCGGTGGACCTACGGCACCTCCGACTCCCACCACTTCGACGCGGGCAGCCACTCGCACCGGGTGGCGGCGCGGATGGCCGACTGCGGCGGCTACGACTGCGAGTAGGTGGACTGGACCAGCCGAGGGAGTCTCCGGTCACCCGTACCCCTGCGGCCCCGCCCGTCGATCAGGAGGGCGAGGCGGGTCGCAGCGGTCCGCGTTGACGACAGGGGAGAAGAGCCATGGCAAGAGTCTTGGGTCGCATCGTCGCTTCCGTGGCGGTGCTGTGCTTGCTGGTCGCGGGACAGCCCGCCGTCGCAGGTGGCGGGAAGCCGGACCGGGTCGGTGACGTCCGGGAGCGGGCGATGAAGGTCCGGGTCGACAAGGCGGGCGGCAAGTCGAGGTGGGTGGAGGTGACCAAGCGGACGCGGGTCATCCTCAAGAACACGCGCACCGGTGAGCGCACCCGGCAGGACGTGAACGAGCTGGCCCGGGGTGCGAAGGTCCTCGGCAAGCGCGTCGTGGACGGCCGCCTCGCCCGGGTCGTGCTCAAGGAGATGCCCACCGGCAACGCGGACTGCTCGTTCGACAGCAGCGAGGAGGACGGCGACGACGTCACCGAGGACACCTCGTTCGACTGCTCGCTCGACTACGACGACGGCGACACCGCCACGGACACCGACTGCTCGTACGACTCGTCGGCCGACGGTCCGGCCAACGACTGGTCGATGGACACCTCGTGGGACTGCTCCTACTCCGAGGACAGCGAGGGTGACGCGGACGGGCTCGACTGGGACTGCTCCTACAGCGCCTCGGCCGGTGGCTCCGAGGAGGCCGGCGGCGGTGACGTGGACGCCGACTTCGACTTCGACTGCTCCTGGAGCGGCGCAGGCACCGACGCGCCGCTGTGGGACTGCACGTTCCTCAAGGGCGTCATGGGCTTCCGCTGCGTGTCGGCCGAGCTCGACCAGCAGTTCGAGTACGTCCTCGACTCCGAGACCATGCGGTTCGACGGCGGCTTCGACTTCCAGTCCGACCTGGTCGACGAGGACACCGACGACAACGGCGCCGGCTGCGCCGGCAATGCGGCCGACGGCTACGAGTGCAGCTTCGACGGCGAGGCCGGCCAGGGCGACTGCGGGCTCGACTGGGACTTCGACAGCAGCCGTGGTTCTCGCGAGGGCGACGTGAGCGGCTCGATGTCCTACTCCTGCTCGTGGGACTCGTGAGCCACCGATGAGGAGCGTCGTGGGACCGGGCCCGGGGGCCCGGTCCCACGACGCCGTTCGGGGCCTGCCGCAGCCAGATGTGAGTTCCCTCATCTGCCTGTCCCGAGCGGACGGAGCACGAAGGATGAGGGCATGGCTCGGACCGGCTGGCGCAGCGTCGTCGAGGCGGCCTGCGCCGGTGAGGAGTGGGCGTTCGCGGAGCTGTGGCGCGAGTACTCACCGCGGGTCCAGGCATTCGTCCGGGCCAGGGGAGCGTCGGAGCCGGACGACCTCACGAGCGAGGTGTTCCTCCAGGTCCTGCGACGACTCCCGACGTTCGAGGGGGACGAGTCCGACTTCCGGGCGTTCCTGTTCACGGTGGCCCGGTGCCGGCTGGTCGACGAGCTGCGCCGCCGGTCGCGGCAGCCGCTGCACCTCGAGTGGGCGCCCGAGCGGGACGGCCGCAGCAGTGAGAGCGCGGAGGCCCTGGCGATGCGGGCCGTCGCCGACGGAGAGACGGCCCGACTGATGGACGAGCTGACCCCCGACCAGCGCGAGGTCATCGCGCTCCGGGTGCTGGGCGAGCTGACGGTGGAGGAGGTGGCGAGGGTGACGGACCGGCCCGCCGGCGCGGTCAAGGCGCTGCAGCGCCGCGGCCTCGACCGGCTCCGCCGCCTCGTGAGGGACCAGGAGCAGGCCGCCGGGGGCGCCATCGAGGCAGGTGGTCGACGATGACCGGCCGCACCTTCCCGCCCGTGGACGACCTGCAGCTCGTGCTCGACGGCCACGAGCCGAAGAGCGACGAGCAGCGGGAGCTCGCCACGGTGGTCACGGCGCTGCGGTCGGCGTACGGCGAGGGCACGCCGACCCCGTCCGCCGAGCTGGCGGCCCTGCTCGACCGCGCCGCGACGGACCCGGCCCGTCCCGTGGCCGGACCGGTGGCCCGGCCGCCCCGATCGCGCGTCGTCCCACTGCGAGCCAGGGTCGTCGGCGCCGTCACCGGCGCCGGGGTCGCCGCCCAGCTGGCGATCGCCTCGGCCGCAGCCGCGACCGCCACGGTGGTCGCGGGCGTCGCGGGCGTCCTGCCGTCGCAGCTCCAGGAGGGGTTCGACGAGATGGTCTCCGTCATCGTGCCCGGTGCCTCGGCGACTGAGACCGAGATCGAGCGCGGCGACGTGCCCACGACAGAGCCGCAGCCCACGCAGGACGGGCCGGAGCCGGTGGTCGGGGGTGACCGGTTCGACGGTGCCACCAACCCCGTGGACGAGGTGGACGACTCCGCCGCGGACAAGAAGGACGCCGAGCGGGACGCAGCCGAGGACAAGGAGGACGACGACCGCGACGCAGCCGAGGACAAGAGGGACGCCGAGCGCGACGCTGCCGAGGACCAGAAGGACGCGGAGCGCGACGCCGCGGAGGACGTGAAGGACGACGCCCGGGACGCTGCCGAGGACGCGAAGGACGACGCCCGGGACGCCCAGGAGGACAAGCAGGACGCGGTCGCGGGTGCCGAGGACGACAAGCAGGACGCCGCCGAGGAGGCCCAGGACGAGGCGGAGGACGCGAACGGCGACGCCCGTGACCGGGGCGAGGACCGCGGCGAGCGGACCGACAAGGACGAGGCCGAGCGTGACCGCGAGGGGGATCGCTAGCCTGCCGGGGTGACTGCCGCCGCGGACTGCGTGTTCTGCCGGATCGTCGCGGGGGAGGCCGAGGCGGGCGTCGTGCTCGACGAGCCCGACTTCGTGGCGTTCCTCGACGCGCGGCCGCTGTTCAAGGGCCACCTGCTGCTGGTGCCGCGCCGCCACGTCGACACCCTGCTCGACCTGCCGGACGACCTGCGCGACGGCTTCCTCGCCACAGCCCAGCGGCTGGCCCGCGCGGTGGTCGAGGGGCTCGGTGCGCAGGGCTCGTTCGTGGCGATGAACAACGTGGTCAGCCAGTCGGTCCCGCACCTGCACCTCCACGTCGTGCCCCGGACCAAGGGCGACGGGCTGCGCGGCTTCTTCTGGCCCCGCACGAAGTACGCCGACCGCGACGACCGAGACCGGTTCGTGACCATGCTGCGGGCCGCTCTAGAGTGAGTGGCCGCCAGCAGCCCCCCACACGGAGGAGTCACACGATGGGTCGCTACGACGGACGCGTCGTCGTCGTCACCGGAGCCGCACGAGGCATCGGCTTCGGCACCGCCCAGCGCTTCGCCGAGGAGGGCGCCTCGGTCGCCGTGCTCGACCTCGACGAGGCCGCGGCCGCCGATGCCGCCGGCAAGCTGCCGCTGGCGGAGGGCGCGAAGGCCGTGGGCATCGGCTGCGACGTCAGCGACGCCGCCGCCGCGGAGGCCGCCGTCGAGCGGGTCGTCGCCGAGCTCGGCGGCATCCACGTGCTGGTCAACAACGCCGGCATCACCCGCGACAACCTGCTCTTCAAGATGACCGAGCAGGACTGGGACCTCGTCATGGACGTCCACCTCAAGGGTGCGTTCCTCATGACCAAGGCCGCCCAGAAGCACTTCGTCGAGCAGAAGTACGGCAAGATCCTGAACCTCTCGAGCGTCTCCGCGCTCGGCAACCGCGGCCAGGCCAACTACTCGGCCGCGAAGATGGGGATCCAGGGCTTCACCCGCACGCTCGGCATCGAGCTCGGCCCGTTCGGCGTCAACGCCAACGCCATCGCCCCCGGCTTCATCGCCACCGACATGACCGACGCCACCGCGGCCCGGCTGAAGATGGACGTCGAGGAGTTCCGCCGCCTCAACGCCGAGGCCAACCCGGTGCGCCGGGTCGGCTTCCCCGAGGACATCGCCGCCGCGGCCGCCTTCCTGTGCAGCGACGAGGCGTCGTACATCACCGGCCAGACCCTGTACGTCGACGGCGGGGCCAAGCTGGGCTGACGCCCGCCCCTCGCTCCGTCGCACCAGAACACCCGCAGAACCACACGATCGGATCACCCATGCGCCGCCTTCGCCTGACCGCCGCCGCCCTGGTCGCCACCAGCCTCGTCCTCGCCGGGTGCGGCGGGGGAGACGAGGAGCCCGCCGACGAGAAGCCGGAGGCCCAGGAGATCGCCGGGGGCTCCGAGTTCGCCTCCACCTGGCCGCTGACCGGCCTGCCCGTCGAGGGCGAGGACACCTCGGTCCGGACCCACCCGGTGCTGGTGACCAAGATCGACAACACCGGGTCCAGCGCGCCGCAGGTCGGCCTCGGCAGCGCAGACCTGGTGGTCGAGGAGCTTGTCGAGGGCGGCATGACCCGGCTCGCGGTCTTCCACTACTCCGAGCTCCCGGAGAAGATCGGCCCGGTCCGGTCGATGAGGGCCACCGACATCGGCATCGTCTCCCCGGTCGACGCCTCCGTGGTGACCAGCGGCGCCGCCGCGCAGACGATCGCGCGCGTCAAGAGTGCCGGCATCCGGATCATCCAGGAGGGCGCGAAGGGGATCTACCGGGAGAGCTCGCGCAGCGCCCCGTACAACGTCTTCGCCAACCTGCCCGACATCGCCGAGAGCATCGAGGGCGAGGAGGACCGGCCCGACGACTATCTCCAGTGGGGCGAGGCCGGCGACCTGCCGAAGGGCCAGAACGCCCGCACCGTTGCGGCGTCGTTCTCGGGCGGCCACACCACCAGCTGGTCCTACGACAAGGACGGCTACCGCAACGTCGACGGCTACGCCGCCGAGGGCGACGAGTTCGTCGCCGACACGGTGCTGGTGCTGCGGGTCCAGGTCGGCGACGCCGGCTACAGGGACCCGGCCGGCAACCCGGTCCCGGAGACCAAGCTCGAGGGCAAGGGCCAGGCGATGCTCTTCCACGACGGCCGGCTGGTGCGCGGCACGTGGACGAAGGACGGCCTCGACGCGCCGTTGGAGCTGTCGACCAAGGCAGGCCGGCTGACCGTGCCCGCAGGGCACACCTGGATCGAGCTGGTCCCGGCCAACGGCGGCAACGTCACCTTCGGCAAGTGACGCACCGCTGACGGGCGGGCGCCCGCCGCCTGCAGGTCAGCGGCGGGTGCTGCCCATGCTCGCGGGGAGCTCGGCCCCGGAGTCGGCGAGCGACCGGAAGCCCGCGAGGATGAACGCGATGGCCGTCTCGACGCGTGCCGCCGCGGCCTCGGGGTCGGAGGCGGTCGAGACCGACTCGCCGGCCGAGGACATCGCCCCGAAGAAGATCCGGGCGAACGTGTGCAGCATGTCCTCGTCGAGCTCCCAGGCCCCGGCGTTGAGCACCGAGGTCACGATGTCGAGCACGTTGGCGTACGTCGACCGCTCCTCCTGCTCGCGGTAGCGCGGATAGCCGAGGACGGCCGGGCCGTCCTGGATGACCACCCGGCGGTAGGTGGGCTCGCGCACCACGTCGAGGAACGCCTGCAGGCCGGCAATCGCCTTCTCCCAGGGGTCGTTGTGGCCGGCGTGGGCCTGCGAGATGGCCTGCGCCGCCCGGGTCTCGACCCGCTCGAAGACGGCCTCGAACAGCGCCTGCTTGCCGCTGAAGTGGTGGTAGAGCGCGCCCTTGGTGACGTCGGCGCCGGCCACGATCGCGTCCAATGAGGTGGCGGCGTACCCGCTCTCGGTGAACAGCTCCTCAGCGACGTCGACCAGTGCGCGCTTGGTCGACGCGGAGTACTGGGCGCGCCTGCTCGCGCCGCTGACCAGCTTGTGCACCGAGGACTTGGTCATTGGCGCAGTCTAGGTGGTTTCCCTCTCGTCACCGCGTCATGCCGGTGAGCGAGGTCACGGGCAGTTGAAGTTTGGCATACCCAGAGTGCGGGTCATACTGAGAGTACGTACCAAAGGTATGTGCGTGAGACAGGAGAGACAGAGCCATGACCTGGAAGTCCTTCCACCGCCGCGGAGAGGTCCTCCGCAGCGTGATCGCCGCCGCCAACGAGCGCCGTGACGGTGTCCTGCCCTGGGACCTCGACGGTGTCGCCGAGACGTTCGACGACGAGCTGGCGCTGCTGGCCGCCCTGCAGCTGCAGTGGCACACCCGGCTCGCGGGCCGTATCGAGCGCGAGCTGATGACCCAGCCGATGGACCTCGAGGCGGCGGTGATCGTGGCGTGGCGGGACCTCGCCGACGAGCAGCCCGGCGTGCTCGCGGTGCTGGACCACTACCGAGCCCACCCCACCGACGACGCCATGGCCGAGGCCATGGCCAAGTCGACCGAGAAGGAGCACATCCTGCTGGCCATGATGGCCGGCCGCTCCAGCGCGATGGACGCCGCGGCCGCCCGAGTCGGCGCCCTGATCGAGAGCCAGGCGCGCGCCCTGCCGCCCGCCCCGCAGTCCGTGGCCGCCGCGGCGGCCAACCACGGCCTCCTCGAGCGCATCAAGGCGGTCCTCGCGGCCTGATCGGCCGCACCCACGACCGGCCCCACGACCAGGCCCCGGCCCCGACGCACCCCCTCGCGGCTCCCTCCCACTTGCCGCACTCCCACCCGCGTCGGGCCCGGGGCCGACGCGTACCCGGTCCGGGTGTCGTGGCAGCCGTGGCGGTCGGCCATCATGGGGGCATGGTCGAGGTGCGTGCGGGAATGCTGCTCGTGGCGACGCCCGTGCTGCTCGACCCCAACTTCGCCGACACCGTCGTGCTGCTGCTCGACGCCGACGACGACGGCGCCCTCGGCGTGGTCCTCAACCGGCCTTCGGTCGTCGCCGTGGCCGACGTGCTCGCCGACTGGCGCGACGTGGTCGCCGCCCCCGAGGTCCTCTTCCACGGCGGACCGGTCAGCGCCGACGGCGCCCTCGCCGTGGGCCTGCTGCGCACCAGCGACGACGTCCCCGTCGGCTTCCGCGCGGTCACCGGCCAGCTCGGCATCATCGATCTCGACACGCCCGTCGAGCTCGTCGACGGCACCCTCGACGGGATGCGCATCTTCGCCGGGTACGCCGGCTGGGGCGCCGGCCAGCTCCAGGCCGAGATCGAGGAGGGCAGCTGGTACGTCGTCCCGGCGGAGGCCGTCGACGTGTTCCGGATGGACCCGACGGACCTGTGGCGCGACGTGCTGCGGCGCCAGCCAGGCGAGCTCGCCTGGCACTCGACGCGGCCGGTCGACCCGGACCTGAACTGAGATCCGACCGCTTAGGATGGGGGCCATCATGACCAGCATCGGCTTCTCTCCCGGCACCGAGACGATCGAGGATCGGCGCACCCAACCGACCGACGACGGGGACCACGAGCGGTTCTCCCACTACGTCGACAAGGACAAGCTGACCGAGGCCATGGTGATGGGCACCCCCGTGGTGGCCCTCTGCGGCAAGGTGTGGGTCCCCAGCCGCGCTCCGGAGAAGTACCCCGTGTGCCCGGAGTGCAAGGAGGTCTGGGAGTCGATGAAGCCTGGGGACGAGGGGAACGAGTGACCGGGCGGCCCGACGACGCCGCCCCTCCGACCCCCGCACTTCCTCCCGCCTGGCCCGAGCGCGCTGCCTGGGGCACCGCGCCGTCGCTGCGCGCGTGGCAGGCCGCGGCGATGGGGAAGTACTTCGAGGAGAGCCCACGCGACTTCCTCGCGGTCGCGACCCCCGGGGCCGGCAAGACGACGTTCGCGCTGACCGTGGCGGCCGAGCTGCTCGGCCGACGGGTCGTCGACCGGGTCACGGTCGTCGCCCCCACCGAGCACCTCAAGCTGCAGTGGGCCGAGGCCGCGGCGCGCGCCGGCATCCCCATCGACCCGACGTACTCCGCCGGCAAGGGGAAGACCTCGCAGGACTACGTCGGCATCGCGGTGACCTACGCCGGCGTCGCGGTGAACCCGCTCGCCATGCGGATCCGCACAGAGCGCTTCAAGACGCTGGTGATCCTCGACGAGGTGCACCACGCCGGTGACGCGCTGTCGTGGGGCGAGGGGATCCGGGAGGCGTTCGAGCCGGCCGCGCGCCGGCTGGCGCTGACCGGGACGCCCTTCCGAAGCGACGTGAACCCGATCCCGTTCGTCCAGTACGCGCCCGGTCCCGACGGCATCCCGCGCTCGGTGGCCGACTACACCTACGGCTACTCGCACGCGCTCGCCGACCACGTGGTCCGTCCGGTGCTCTTCATGGCCTACTCCGGCGAGATGAAGTGGCGCACCCGCGCCGGCGACGAGGTCGCCGCGCGGCTGGGGGAGCCGCTGACCAAGGACATGACCGGGCAGGCGCTGCGCACCGCGCTCGACCCGAAGGGCTCGTGGATCCCGTCGGTCCTCGCCGCCGCCGACAAGCGGCTCTCCGAGGTCCGCCGGCACGTGCCGGACGCCGGCGGCCTCGTGATCGCGACCGACCAGGACTCCGCGCGTGCCTACGCCAAGACGCTGCGCGAGATCACCGGCGAGGGCCCCACCGTCGTGCTCTCGGACGAGAAGGCCGCGTCGAAGAAGATCACCGCCTTCAGCGAGAGCGAGGACCGCTGGATGGTTGCGGTCCGGATGGTGTCCGAGGGTGTCGACGTGCCGCGGCTCGCGGTCGGCGTCTATGCCACGACCACCTCGACGCCGCTGTTCTTCGCGCAGGCCGTCGGTCGCTTCGTCCGGGCCCGCGCCAAGGGCGAGACGGCGTCGGTCTTCCTGCCGTCGGTGCCGAACCTGCTCGGCTTCGCCTCCGAGATGGAGGTGCAGCGCGACCACGTGCTCGGCCGGGTCGTCACCGACGAGGACGACATCTTCGCCGCGGAGCAGGAGCTGCTCGACCGGGCGGCCGCGTCCGAGGCGGCCTCGGCCGAGCTCGAGCAGTCCTTCGAGGCGATCGGCTCCGAGGCCCGCTTCGACCGGGTGCTGTACGACGGCGGCGAGTTCGGCCACAGCGGCGAGGTGCACGTCGGCTCCGAGGAGGAGATGGACTTCCTCGGCATCCCCGGCCTGCTCGAGCCCGACCAGGTGCGCGAGCTGCTCCACCACCGGCAGAGCGAGCGAGCCCGCAAGCAGAAGGCGGCGCCGCCGCCCGGGTCCCAGGGGCCGCACGCCGACACGGTCCGCGAGGTCTCCACCCACGAGCAGCTCGCCGTGCTGCGGCGCGAGCTCAACGGGCTCGTGGCCGCGTGGTTCCACCGCACCGGCCAGCCGCACGGCGTGACGCACGCGGCGCTGCGCAAGGAGTGCGGCGGCCCGGCCGCGGCGATCGCGAGCGCCGAGCAGCTGCACGCCCGCATCGACCGGATCCGCGACTGGGCGGTGAAGAAGTCCTCCTGACGGGAGCCCGGTCAGCCCTTCGCGGCGCGGGCCACCTCCCCGGCGCGTCCGCCCCAGGCGAGCAGCTGGTCGGGGTCCTGCAGCACGGCGTCGGGGATGCGCCAGTAGGGCATCCGGCCGTGCCGCTCGCTGCCGGCGGCCTCGAAGTCGGGCGCCGTCGCGTCGTCGGCGCGGAGGTAAGCCGCGCCGCGGGTGTCGACGAGCGCGAACATCGTGCCGTCGAGGAAGATGCCGTGGCCGCCGAACATCGTGCGGCTGGTGACCGGGCCGAGCGGCTCCAGCGACTCGACGAGCATCGCCGCCCGCTCCGCTCCCTCGGCCGACTGCCTCGCGCCCTTCTCGCCCATCCTCCGATGCTCCCACCGGGCGCGAGCGGCGTCACGGCGCCTCCCGCAGGTGGGGTACGCGAGGTCCGATCGGCGTCCGGACCCTCGGCCTGACCCGCCTGCCCTCCCTAGAGTGGGGTCCATGGCGGCCGAGACCTCCCAGACGCTGGACCGCGGGCTGCGCGTCCTCGACGCGCTGGCGGGAGCGCCCGGCGGGCTGACGGTCACCGAGCTCGCGCGGCACCTCGGCGTGAACCGGACGGTCGTCTACCGGCTCGTCAGCACCCTCGAGCAGCACGCCCTGATCCGCCGCGACGGCCGCGGCCGGCTCCACGTCGGCCTCGGCGTCCTCCACCTCGCCTCGGCCGTGCAGCCGGTGCTGCGCGACCTCGCCGTCCCCGTGCTGCGGGCGCTCGCCGAGGACGTCGGCTGCACCGCCCACCTGACCGTCGCCGACGGCGACGAGGCGCTGGCGCTGGCGGTCGTCGAGCCGTCGTGGACCGACTTCCACGTCGCCTACCGGGTCGGGGCCCGGCACGCGCTGGCCAAGGGCGCCGCGGGCAAGGCCATCCTCGCCGGCCGCGAGCCCGGCGGACCGCCGTACGTCGTGACGCAGGGTGAGCTGCAGTCCGGGGCCACCGGACTGGCGGCTCCCGTCCCTGGCATCGAGGGGCTGGAGGCGAGCGTCGGCATCGTGACGCTGGACTCCCTGGACGCCCCGCGGATCGGCCCGCAGGTGGCCGCGGCGGCACGCGAGGTCGCGACCCGCCTGGCCTGACCCGCGAGCTGCCACCACTTACCCCGGAGAAGGCGCCGAGCTGCCACAAGTTCCCCCGGAGAAGGCGCCGAGCTGCCAACAGTTCCCCTCGCAGGCGGGCCGAGCTGCCAACAGTTGTCAGTCCTCGACGCTGGCGCGGGCCAGCTCGAGGACCCGGAACGGCACCTGCTCGGCCAGCGCGATCACCGTCGAGCTGCGCACGATCGCGGCGTCGTCGAGGACCCGGTCGATCACCCGCTGCAGGTCGGCGTTGGTGCGCGCGACCACCCGTGCCCACATGTCGCCGGCCCCGGTGATCGTGTGCGCCTCCAGCACCTCGGGGATCGCGGCGAGGTGCCGCGCGACGGCGTCGTGGCCGGCGCCCTGGCGGATCTCGAGGGTGAGGAACGCGGTGACCGGGTAGCCCAGCGCCTCGGGGGAGAGCTCGGGTCCCCAGCCGGTGATCACACCGCCGGCGACGAGCTTGTCGAGCCGCGCCTGGACCGTGCCACGGGCCACCCCGAGCCGGCGCGACGCCTCGAGGATCCCGATCTTGGGCTGGCTGGCGAAGAGATCGATCAACCTGCTGTCCAGTGCATCCATCATCGTCCTCGGAGTGGGCAACTTGACCAGTGAATTGTCGTACTGTTGCACAGGATGCCCTGTGGCGGCAGGGTGATCTGCATGACCTCCACCCACGAGACCCCGACCACCGGCGGCGCCCTCACCGCCGACGAGCTCAAGGCCGACCTCACCCTCGACCAGCTCAAGCAGCTCGTCGGGCTGGTGGAGTACGACGCCAGCAACGACCCGTTCCCGGTCATCGCGATGGACTCCGTCGGCTTCGTCGTCGGCAACGCGACCCAGACCGCGAACTTCTACCAGCTGGCGCTCGGCATGGAGCTCGAGGCGTACCGCGGCCCCGAGACCGGCCACCGCGACTCGAAGTCCTTCGTGCTGCGCTCCGGCTCCGCCCGGTTCGTCTTCACCGGCGGCGTGACTCCGGACAGCCCGGTGCTCGACCACCACCGCAAGCACGGCGACGGCGTCGTCGACCTCGCGCTCGAGGTGCCCGACGTCGACCGGTGCATCGAGCACGCCCGCGCCCAGGGCGCCACCGTCCTCGAGGAGCCGCACGACGTCTCCGACGAGCACGGCACCGTCCGGATGGCCGCGATCGCGACGTACGGCGAGACCCGCCACACCCTCGTCGACCGCTCGCAGTACCACGGCCCCTACCTGCCCGGCTTCGTCGCGAAGACCACGACGGTCACCCGGCGCGAGGGGCACCCCAAGCGGCTCTTCCAGGCGATCGACCACTGCGTCGGCAACGTCGAGATCGGCCGGATGGACGAGTGGGTCGAGTTCTACAACAAGGTCATGGGCTTCACGAACATGGCCGAGTTCATCGGCGACGACATCGCCACCGACTACTCCGCGCTGATGTCGAAGGTCGTCGCGTCCGGCAACCACCGGGTGAAGTTCCCGCTCAACGAGCCGGCCATCGCCAAGAAGAAGTCGCAGATCGACGAGTACCTCGAGTTCTACGACGGCGCCGGCTGCCAGCACATCGCGCTCGCCACCAACGACATCCTGCGGACCGTCGACATCCTGCGCGACAACGGCATCCAGTTCCTCGACACCCCGGACTCCTACTACGACGACCCGGAGCTGCGTGCCCGGATCGGCGAGGTGCGGGTTCCGATCGAGGAGCTGAAGAAGCGGCGGATCCTGGTCGACCGCGACGAGGACGGCTACCTGCTGCAGATCTTCACCAAGCCGATGGGCGACCGCCCGACGGTCTTCTACGAGTTCATCGAGCGCCACGGCTCCCTCGGCTTCGGCAAGGGCAACTTCAAGGCCCTCTTCGAGGCGATCGAGCGCGAGCAGGAGATCCGCGGCAACCTCTGACCTCTCGCCCGCAAGGGCTCCGGCGCACACGGCCCGGCCGTCGGTAACCGATGGCCGGGCCGTCCCGTCCGCCGTACGCTGAGGCTGAACGGCAGACGAGGTGCGACATGGTCCAGAGCCCGGGACTCGACAGCGCAGGCGTCGACGCGCTGGCTGCGGGGCGGGCCGCGCTCGAGACCGGCGACTGGCCGGCCGCTGCCGCCAGCCTCGAGGCCGCGGTCGCCGCCGACGCCGCGCCAGATGCGCTGGAGTCGCTCGGCACGGCGTACTTCTGGCTCGACGACCCGCGCACCATCGAGGTGCGGGAGAGCGCCTACCGCGGCTACCGGCAGCGCGGCGACCGCCGGGACGCGGCGCGGGTCGCGATCACGCTGGCCTACGACCTGGTGACCTTCCGGGGTGAGCCGGCGATCGGCCAGGGCTGGCTCGAGCTCGCCGAGCGGCAGCTCGACGGGGTGCCGCTCTCGCCCGAGCACGGGCTGCTCGCGATGTGGCGGGCCGACTTCGCCCTCGACGCCTTCGGCGACACCGAGGAGGCCGTCCGGCAGGCCGCGCGGGCCCGGGAGATCGGCCGCGAGCTCGGCCAGGACGACATCGAGCTGTTCGGCCGGGCCATCGAGGGCAACCTGCTCGTGACCCGCGGCCAGGTCACCGAGGGGATGCGGCTACTGACCGCCGCCGCGGCCGCCGCTGTGAGCGGGGACATCGCCGACCGGGCGCTGGCGGGCTACGCCTGCTGCTACCTCATCAACGCCTGCGACCTCGTCAACGACTTCGACCGCGCGGCGCAGTGGTGCCGCCAGCTCGACGAGCTGTGCGGGCGGGTCGGCTTCCACTCGCTGCAGCAGCTGTGCCGCGCCGAGTACGCCGGGGTGCTGCTCGAGCAGGGCGACTGGACCCGCGCGGAGGAGCACATGGTGGCCGCGGCCGAGGCGCTCGGCCGGGCCCGCCCGGCGATGGCGGGGGAGGCGTGGGTCCGGCTCGCCGAGCTGCGGCGGCGCCAGGGGCGGCACGACGAGGCCGTCGACATCCTCGGGCGCGCGGCCGGCCACCCGCGCCTGCCGCTGGTCGAGGGCGAGCTCGCCCTCGACGCCGGCGAGGCGGCCGACGCCGCCGCGGCGGCCGAGCGCTACCTGCGGGGCGTCCGGCCCCAGGACCTCGCCTGGCGGGCGGCCGGGCTCGACCTCCTCGCCCGCGCCGGGGTCGAGGCCGGCGACCTCGACGAGGCCGAGACCGCGCTGGCCGAGCTCGAGCAGATCGCGGCGCACGTCGGGCCCGGGCCGCTGCTGGCCGGCGCCCGGCTTGCGCGCGCCGAGCTGCTGCTGCGGCGCGGCGACCACGTCCGCGCCCGGCACTGCGCCGAGGACGCGATCGACCTCTACGACAGAGCCGGCGCCCGCTACGGCGCGGCCCGCGGGACGCAGGTGCTGGCGCGGCTCCTCGCCGCCGCCGGCGACCACGAGTCGGCCGCGCGGGAGGCCGCGGCGGCCGACCGGGCGCTGCGGGCACTTCGGCTGCCCCCTGGCGGGCCCGGCGACGCGCCCCAGCCGGCCGGGCGGCCGGACTCGCCGCTCTCGCCCCGCGAGCTAGAGGTCCTGCACCTCGTCGCCGAGGGACTGACCAACGCCGAGATCGCCGGTCGCCTGGTGCTCAGCGAGCACACCGTGCACCGCCACGTCGCCAACGCGATGGGCAAGCTCCAGGTCGGCAGCCGGGCGGCGGCGGTCGCGCGCGCGTCCGCCCTCGGCGTGCTCTGAGGCGGATCAGGCAGCGTCCTGTGAGGAGGAGTCGGTGGCCCGTTCGGGCCATCCGTGCGCAGCCCCGGAAATGGCCGCTCCGTGCGACGCGGCGACCCGGTCACCGTTCCTAGCGTGGCGTCACCAGCCACCCCAGGAGGAGCCATGACCGAGACCGTCCGCGACGCCGCGGCCCAGCCCAGCAGCCGGGCCGGCGAATTCCTGACGCCGGGCGACCCGGCGTACGACGAGGCGCGCCGGCTGCACAACGCCATGATCGACAAGCGCCCGTCCGTGATCGCCCGCTGCACCAGCGCCGACGACGTGGTCGCCGCGCTGGCCTACGCCCGCGAGCACGGGCTGGAGGTCGCCGTGCGCGGCGGCGGCCACGGCGTCGCCGGCACTGCGCTCGTCGAGGACGGCCTCGTGGTCGACCTGTCCCGGATGCGGGAGGTCGAGGTAGACCCGGACCGGCGGACCGCCCGGGTCGCCGGCGGTGCCCTGATGACCGACCTGGACCGCGCCTGCCAGCCGCACGGACTCGCCACCACCGGCGGCCGGGTCTCGACCACCGGCGTCGGCGGCTTCACGCTCGGCGGCGGGACGGGCTGGCTCGACCGGGCGTTCGGGCTCGCCTGCGACAACCTGGTGTCGGTCGACCTGGTCACCGCCGACGGCCGGAAGGTGACCGCCTCCGAGGACGAGAACCCCGACCTGTTCTGGGCGCTGCACGGGGGCGGCGGCAACTTCGGCGTCGCGACCTCGCTCACCCTGCGGCTGCACGAGCTGCCGGTCTTCAGCGCGGTGCTGATGATGTTCGAGGTCGAGGACGGCGAGGCCGCGATCCGGGAGTACCGCGACATCGTCGAGAGCGCCGGCGACCACGTCAGCGGCGGCTGCATCTATGTCGCCGCCCCCGAGGAGGACTTCGTCCCCGAGCGGCTCGTCGGCAAGGTGGTGCTGCTCGTGCTGACCACCGTGATCGCGGGAGAGGCCGAGGCGCGCGCTCTCACCGGGCCGCTGCGCGACCTCGGCCCGGCCATCGACGAGGTCATGGAGATGCCGTACGCCGACGTGAACTGCATGCTCGACGACCCGCCGGGGAACCGGAACTACTGGTCGGCCGAGCACCTGATGACGCTGCCCGACGCGGCCGTGACCGCGCACGTCGCGGCGCTGGAGACGATGCCGCAGCCGACCGGTTGCCAGCACGTGCTCTTCGCCGCGGGCGGGGCGTCCGCGCGGAACACCGCCGGCTACCCGGTGCCGTGGCGCGACGCGCCCTGGGTGGTGCACCCCTTCGCGGTGTGGGCCGACCCGGCCGACGACGACCGGGCGCGGGCCTGGGTCCGGCAGGTGCGGGAGGCGGTCCGGCCCTGGTCGACCGGCGACGTCTACCTGAACTTCATCGGGCACGAGGGCGCCGACCGGGTCCGCGCCGGCTACGGCGAGGCCGCCTGGCGGCGGCTGGTCGAGGTCAAGCGCGAGTGGGACCCCGGCAACGTCTTCCACCTCAACCACAACATCGACCCGGACTGAGGGCGGGTCGGGACAGAATGGCCGGGTGCCGACGTACGTGGGGTTCCTGAGGGCGATCAACCTGGGGGCGACGAGGAAGTTCCCGAAGGACGCCGTGGTGGCGGCGGCGGAGGGCGCCGGCTTCTCCGACGTCGCCACCCACCTCAACACCGGCAACGTCCGGGTCAGCACAGCGCTGCGGTCGCGGGCCCGGGTCGAGTCGGCGCTGGAGGAGGCGTTCGCGGCCGACCGCGGCTTCGCGGTGCCGACCGTGGTGCTGACGCCGGCCGAGCTCCGGGCGGTCGCGGCCGACGCCGACGCGCTCGGTGGCGGGCACGACGGGATGCACTACGTCTCGTTCCTCAAGGAGGAGCCGACGGCGGAGGGCACCGAGGCGCTGGAGGCCCTCGCCCGTGACGGTGAACGCGCCCACGTGCGCGGCCGGGCGGTCCACCTGCTCGTCGGCGCGGAGTACCGCTCCGCCCGGCTCACCAACGCGGCCGTCGAGAAGTGGCTCGGCGTCGCGACCAACCGCAACGTCACCGTGGTCCGCGCCCTCGCCGAGAAGTGGGCCTGACGGGCGGGAGCCGCGTCAGGAGCCGCTGAAGTCGGGGGCCCGCTTCTCGCGGAACGCCGCCAGGCCCTCCGCCGCGTCGGCAGTGCGCAGCAGCATCGTCTGGCCGACCCGCTCCCGCTCCAGGGCGGGATCGAGCCCGGTCGGTCCCACCAGGGTTGCGGCGTTGACCGCCCGCTTTGTCGCCGCGAGCGCGAGCGGCGGTCCGGCCGCCAGCCGCCGCGCCACCTCGTCGGTGGCGTCGGCCAGCTCGTCGTCGGGCACGAGAAGGCTCACCAGCCCCGCGTCGTACGCCGTCCGCGCCGGCAGCGGCTCGGCCAGCAGCGCCAGCCGCATCGTCCGCGCCCGGCCCAGCGAGGCCGCCAGGGTCGTCGTGGCGCCGCCGTCGGGCATCAGGCCGAGCCGGGTGAACGGCAGCAGGAACGACGCCGACTCCGCGGCCAGCACCAGGTCGGCGGCCAGCGCGAGCGAGCAGCCGAACCCCGCGGCGACGCCGTTGACGGACGCCACGACCGGCTTGTCGAGCCGGACCACGGCCCGGACGATCCGGTTGGCCCGCTCCACGGCCGCCTCGTCGAGCGCTGCGGAGCCCTCACCGACGTCCGCGCCGGCGCTGAACGCCCCGCCGGACCCGGTCAGCACCACCACCCGCACGTCGTCGTCGGCGACCGTGTCCTCGAGAACCCCGGCCAGCCGGTCGGCCAGGCCGGGGGTGAGGGCGTTGCGCGCCTGCGGCCGGTCGAGGACCAGCCGCAGCACGGCGCCGTCCCGCCGGACCAGGAGGCCGTGGTCCGCGTCCTGGCCGGCGTCGGCGTCAGCCAAAGCGCACGCCCGCGTCGCGCATCTCGGACAGCGCGCGGGTGGTCGTCTCCGGCGCCACACCGGCGCTGAGGTCCTCGAGCAGGCGGACGTTGAACCCGTGGCCGACCGCGTCCAGTGCCGTGGCGCGCACGCAGTAGTCGGTGGCGAGGCCGCACACGTCGACGTCGGTCACCTCGTGGCGGGCCAGCCACTCGGCCAGCCCGGTGCCGGTGACGTCCTTGCCCTCGAACCCGGAGTAGGCAGCCTCGTGGTTGCCCTTGAGGAAGATCGCGTCGAACGGCTGCGGGTCGAGGTTCGGGTGGAACGCCTCGCCGTCGGTGCCGACCCGGCAGTGCACCGGCCAGGAGTCGACGAAGTCGGGGTCGGTGGACCAGTGGTCGCCCGGGTCGACGTGGTGGTCCTTGGTGGCGACGACGTGGGCGTAGTCGGGGGCCTTCGGATCCTTGAGCACCCAGTGCCGCAGGATCTCGGCGATGTCGTGGGCGACCTGCGCGCCGCCCTGCACCGGCAGGGAGCCGCCCTCGCAGAAGTCGTTCTGCACATCGACCACAATCAGCGCCCGCTTCATGCTCGCGAGCCTAGCCGCGTCAACGCCCCGGCAGCCACGCGATGACGTCGCGGATGCCCTGGTCCCAGAAGCCCCACTCGTGGTCGCCGGGCCGCAGGTCGAACGTCACGTCGACCCCCCTGGCCCGCGCCTCGGCCACGAACCGCTCGTTGCTCGCGAGCAGCTCGTCGTCGGTGCCGCACGAGACGTGCAGCGGCGGGACCGCCCCGGCCGGTGCGGCGGCGAGCAGCGCGAAGAGGTCCGCGTCGGGGCCGGGAACTCCTGCGAAGACCCGGTCGTGCATCTCCGGGTCCCGCTCCGGGGAGGCGGCGAGCCCCACGACGTCCAGCGCGCCCGACAGGCTGGCCGCGGCGGCGTACCGCTGCGGGTGCGTGAGCGCCAGCTTCAGCGCGCCGTAGCCGCCCATGGAGAGGCCGGCCACGAAGGTGCTGTCGGGTCGCTCGGTGACCCGGAAGAACGAGCGCACCACCTGCGGCAGCTCCTCGGAGACGTACGTCCAGTAGTCGTGGCCCCGCGCCTCGTCGGTGTACCAGCTGCGCGCCACCGCGGGCATGACGACCGCGATCCCGGCCGCGGCGGCGTACCGCTCGATCGAGGTGTAGCGCGCCCAGGCGGTGTGGTCGTCGGAGAGCCCGTGGAGCAGGTAGAGCAGCGGGAAGCCGTCGTCGCCGCCCGGCGCGCCTGCGTCGGCCCCGACGCCGATCTGGGCGGAGGTGGCCTGCGGGAGGACGACGCTCATCGACGTCCCCGTCCCGAGCGACTCGGAGAAGAAGTCGCAGGTCACGAACGCCATGTCGCCTCCACGCGTCAGGCTCCCGTCCGGTCGAGGAACGTCGTCGGGATGACGGGTTCGCCGCGCGACATCTGGTGGGCCTGTGCCGGCAGCTCGGCGCGCGCCCGCTCGTGACGCTCACGGGCCGCCTGCAGCGGCTCGGCGCCGACGGCCTCCCCGTCGCGCACCAGCTCCCGGATGAGCGGCCGGTGGTCGTCGCCGTCCGGGGGAGTGCCGGTGCCGACGACCTCCTCGACAGCCACGCCGGCGGCGTCGCGGCGCCGGACGGCGAACTTCAGGCCGCCGTGGGAGATCTTGGCCGGGCTGCGCTTCTCGACCGCCTGCATCGTGCCGTCCGCACCCTCCCGGGCGACCAGCTTGTAGACGAAGCCGGCGGTCGGGTGGCCGGAGCCGGTGACGAGCTGGGTGCCGACGCCGTAGGCGTCGACCGGGGCGGAGGCCAGCGCCGCGATCGCGTGCTCGTCGAGGTCGCTGGTGACCACGATGCGCGTCCCGGTGGCGCCGAGGGTGTCGAGCTGGGCGCGGACCTTGTGAGCGATCTCGCCGAGGTCGCCGGAGTCCAGCCGGACGGCGCCGAGATCGGTACCGGCCACCTCGACGCCCAGGGCGACGGCCTCCTCGACGTCGTAGGTGTCGACGAGGAGGGTGGTGCCCGTGCCGAGCGAGGCCACCTGGGCCCGGAACGCGTCCTCCTCGCTGTCGTGGAGGAGCGTGAAGCTGTGGGCGCTGGTGCCGGCGGTCGGGACGCCGTACCGCTGGCGGGCCGCGAGGTTGGAGCTCGACGCGAAGCCGGCGAGGTAGGCGGCGCGGGCACTGGCGACGGCGGCCTCCTCGTGGGTGCGGCGCGACCCCATCTCGATGCAGGGCCGGTCGCCCGCGGCGAGCGTCATCCGGGACGCCGCGCTGGCGATGGCGCTGTCGTGGTTGTAGACCGACAGCAGCAGTGTCTCCAGGACGACGGCCTCGACGAAGCTGGCCTCCACGCGCAGCAGCGGCGAGAACGGGAAGTAGGCCTCGCCCTCGCCGTAGCCCCACATGGAGCCCGTGAACCGGTAGTCCGCCAGCCAGTCGAGCGTCGGGCCGTCGACGACGTCGGCCAGCGTGGCGAGGGCCTCGTCGTCGAAGTGGAACCGCTCGACGGCCTCCAGCACGCGGCCGACGCCGGCCACGACGCCGTACCGGCGGCCCTCGGGGAGCCGCCGCGGGAACAGCTCGAAGACGGAGCGCCGGTGCGCGGTGCCGGCGGCGAGTGCCGCCTGGACCATGGTGAGCTCGTAGTGGTCGGTCAGCAGGGCGGTGGAGCCACGGTCGGCGCGAGTCACCGGGCCAGCGTAGGAGACGACCACCTGTGCCACGATGGCCCCGTGAGCGCAGCGAGCCCGGTCGAGGTCGACCCGACACTCACACCGGACGAGATCACGTTCCTGGCCAAGCCGTGGGTGACGATCGTGTGGAACGACCCGGTGAACCTGATGTCGTACGTCACCTTCGTCTTCCAGAAGTACTTCGGCTACGACAAGCAGAAGGCCGAGAAGCTCATGCTCGAGGTCCACAACGACGGCAAGTCGGCGGTCAGCACCGGCTCGCGCGAGGAGATGGAGCGCGACGTGCAGGCGATGCACGAGTACGGCCTCTGGGCCACGATGGAGCAGGCCACGTGACCGGATTCGCCCGGCACCGCCGGAGCGGGCGCGTCATCGCCACCTTCACCGGGTTCGAGGCCGACCTGCTCCGCTCGCTCGCGTCCCAGCTCGTCGAGCTGCTGCGCAACGAGGCCGCCGCCCCGCACGGGTCCGGCGACCCGCTCGAGGCGATGCTCGACTTCAGCGGCCCCACCACCGAGCCCGAGGACCCGGTCCTCGCGCGGCTGTTCCCCACGGCGTACCCCCAGGACGAGGAGGCGGCGGCCGAGTTCCGGCGCTTCACCGAGGGCGGGCTGCGCGACGGCAAGGCCAACGGCGCCTGCGCGATCATCGACGGCCTCGAGGACGCCGGCCTGCCCGCGGAGCTCACCGAGGACGGCCTGATGATCGACGTCGAGCTCGAGCCGGCGGCGGCGATCGTGTGGCTGCGCTCGTTCACCGACCTGCGGCTCGCCCTGGCGACCCGGCTCGGGGTCGAGGACGGCGACGAGGAGTACTGGATGTCGCTGCCCGACGACGACCCGCGCGCCCAGGCCCACGACATCTACGAGTGGGTCGGCTACCTCCAGGAGACCCTCGTCGAGGCGCTCTCTGCCTAAGGGGTCGGCGAGCGGTCTTCGTCACACCCACGCATCCACATGCTGGGTGGAGGTGCTTCCGGGGTCCGGCCGTCTCTACCCTTGAGACGTGCTGACCATCGACCGGGCGACGTACGACGCCATCGTCGCGCACGCCAAGCGCGACCACCCCGACGAGGCGTGCGGCATCGTGGCGGGCCCGGAGGGCAGCGACCGGCCCGAGCGGGTCGTGGAGATGGTCAACGCCGCGGGCAGCCCGACGTTCTACGAGTTCGACTCCACGGACCTGCTGCAGCTGTACAAGGAGATGGACGCCCGGGACGAGGAGCCCGTGGTCGTCTACCACTCCCACACCGCGACCGAGGCCTACCCGAGCCGCACCGACATCGGCCTGGCGAGCGAGCCGAACGCCCACTACGTGCTGGTGTCCACACGCGAGCACGGGAATAACGACGGCCCTGTGGAGTTCAGGTCCTACAGGATCGTCGACGGCACCGTGACCGAGGAAGAGGTCGTCGTCGTCGACGAGCTCCCCCCGAACTGACCGCAAGTCGACAGCAGAAGTCGACAGCCCCCGGAAGCAACCGAGGAGACAACCATGGCCATCGAGGTCCGAATCCCGACCATCCTGCGCACCTACACCGGCGGCGAGAAGGCCGTCACCGGCGACGGTGCCAGCCTGAGCGCGCTGATCGACGACCTCGAGGCGAACCACCCGGGCATCAAGGAGCGCCTCATCGAGGACGGCGACCTGCGCCGGTTCGTCAACGTCTACATCAACGACGAGGACGTGCGCTTCATCGGCGGCCTCGAGGCCGAGCTGTCCGACGGCGACCAGGTGGTCGTGCTGCCGGCCGTCGCGGGCGGCTGACCCACCCGCCCATGCGCGCCGACAACCTGCTGGCCTCGGTCGGCAACACCCCGCTGGTCGGGCTGCCGAGGCTCTCGCCGAGCCCCGACGTCCGGCTGTGGGCCAAGCTCGAGGACCGCAACCCGACGGGCTCCATCAAGGACCGTCCGGCGCTGCGGATGATCGAGGAGGCCGAGAAGGACGGCGTGCTCCGCCCGGGCTGCACGATCCTGGAGCCCACCTCGGGCAACACCGGCATCTCGCTGGCCATGGCCGCGAAGCTCAAGGGCTACCGGCTCGTCTGCGTGATGCCGGAGAACACCTCCGAGGAGCGGCGGCTGCTGCTGCGCATGTGGGGCGCGGAGATCTTCTCCTCGCCGGCGGCGGGCGGCTCCAACGAGGCGGTCCGGGTGGCCAAGAAGATGGCCGCCGAGCACCCCGACTGGGTGATGCTCTACCAGTACGGCAACGCGGCCAACGCCCTCGCCCACGAGGAGGGGACCGGCCCCGAGCTGCTCGCCGACCTGCCCGGCATCACGCACTTCGTCGCGGGCCTCGGCACCACCGGCACCCTCATGGGCGTCAGCCGTTACTTCCGCAAGGCCAAGCCCGACGTCCGGATCGTCGCCGCCGAGCCACGGTACGGCGAGCTGGTCTACGGCCTGCGCAACCTCGACGAGGGCTTCGTGCCCGAGCTGTACGACGCCGAGCTGATCGACGGCCGGTTCTCCGTCGGGCCGCGCGACGCCGTACGCCGGGTCCGTGAGCTGCTCGAGCTCGAGGGCATCTTCGCCGGCATCTCGACCGGTGCGATCCTGCACGCCGCTCTGGCGCAGGCGGCCAAGGCGGTCAAGGCCGGCGAGTCGGCGGACATCGCGTTCATCGTGTGCGACGGTGGCTGGAAGTACCTCTCGACCGGCGCCTACGAGGGCACCGTCGACGAGGCCGAGGAACGACTCGAAGGGCAGCTCTGGGCGTGAGGACACGAGGGGCGTGGCGGGCCCTGGTCCCGCTCATGCTCCTCGGCTCCGTTTTCTTCGGCGTACCTGCCGGGCCCGCCGGCGCCGGCGTCGCCGAGCCGCCGGTGGCCGTGGAGCTGCCGACTGTGTCGGGCGACGCCGTCTACCGCGGCTTGCTCGTCGCCGACCCCGGAACCTGGACCGGTGAGGGCGAGCTCGAGCACGCCTACCGGTGGTTCCGCGAGGAGCAGGAGATCGACGGCGCGACGCGTCCCCGCTACCGGCCCGGTCTCGACGACCTCGGCCACCGGCTGCACGTCGTGGTGACCACCACCGACGAGTCCGGACAGAGCGGCACGGCGGCGAGCGAGCCCACGGATCGTGTCCGCAAGGCGTCGTTCGCGGTGGCCGAGCGGCCCTCGGTCGACGGTGTCGCCCGCTTCACGCGCCGGCTGACCGCCGACCCCGGCACCTGGCAGCCGCGTCGCCACGCGGTGCGGTACCGCTGGTTCCGTGGCGACCGACCCATCACGGGCGCCACCTCCCGCCGCTACCGGCTCCAGGCCGCTGACGTGGGGGAGCGGGTCCGGGTCCGGGTGACCGTCCGCAAGGAGGGCTACCGCGTAGCCCGTGCGTTCTCGCGCGGCCGGAAGGTCGGCCACCTCGTGCCCGTCCGCCGCTCGGTGACGTACCGGATCGAGACCCGCGGCCGGATCACCGCCTCGATGAAGGTCTTCCGCCGCCAGGTGGCCCAGACCCTCGCAGACCCGCGCGGCTGGCGCTCGGCGGGTGTCTCGTTCCGCCGGGTGGCCTCCGGGGGCAGCTTCTCGGTCGTGCTGGCCGAGGCGAGCACCGTGCCGTCGTTCTCGCCCGTGTGCAGCGCCAGCTGGAGCTGCCGGGTCGGCCGCTACGTGATCATCAACCAGATGCGCTGGCAGCACGCCACCCCGTCGTGGAACCACGCGCGCAAGTCGCTGCGCAGCTACCGCCACATGGTGCTCAACCACGAGACCGGCCACTGGCTCGGCCACGGCCACCTCGGCTGCGGCGGTCGCGGCCAGCTGGCGCCGGTGATGATGCAGCAGTCGAAGGGGCTCGACGGCTGCCGCCACAACCCGTGGCCGCTCCCCTCCGAGCGCTGGTACCGCTGAGCCACGGCGAGCCCGCTGGTCGAGCCCCTCGAGACCCCGTCGTATGGGCAGGGCGGTGACCTCACGGCGGTCGAGCCCGTCGAGACCCGGCCGGATCGACAGGGCGGTGACCTCACGGCGGTCGAGCCCGTCGAGACCCCGCGAGCCACGCACGGCGGTGAGGTACGCCGGTCGAGCCCGTCGAGACCCCTGAAGCCGGGGTGGTGGCATGCCCGCGCCCCCGCCGAGCGTTGCCTGGCGGGGTGTGGGGCGGGGCAGCTACTCCTCGGGTGGAGTCCCGGCGCGGTGGGCGTCGATCAGTCGCTGCCGACACGCGTCGGGGTCGGGGGTGACGTCGCGGGTTCCGGTCTCGTCACGCAGGTAGGCGTGTCCGTACGGACTGCGCCAGAGGAAGGTGCCGTCGTCGACGTGGGTGTAGGTCCAGCCGCCGTGGGTCTTGAGTCGGTGGTGCTTGCGACACAGGGCGGCAAGGTTGCAGCGACACGTCGGCCCGCCTGACTCCCCGTGCGGGATGACGTGGTCGTGGTCGCAGGCCTTGGCCTTGCGGGTGCACCAGGGGAAGACGCAGTGGTGGTCGCGGTCGTCGACCAGGTCGGCCAGCCGGTCGGGCACCTCGTACGCCCCCACCGGGGCGCAGCCGGACGGGTCGACCACCGGCTTCACGACGATCTGGGCGTCGGGTGCCGCGAGCCAGGTCCGGATCTGGTCGGTCGTCACCGGGCACCGCAGTCCTTCGACCCGACCGAGCGGGCCGGCACCGACCACGGCGTCCTCGGACACGTGGATCACGAGGCTGATCTTGCGGCGGCGGGTCGGCCGGCGGTGCAGCCGCCGCGGCCCGTCAGTCTCGGAGTCGCCGTCGTCGCTGCCGGTGAGGTCGAGGGTCTGCGCGCCGCGGGCGAGCTCCCCGACCGCCTTGGACCGCCGCACGTCCAGCGACTCCTCGGAGCCGAGCTGGCGCAGCTGGGTGGCGAGGTCGGCGACCGCGTGCTCGAGGTCCATGGCGTCGGCGGCTTCGAGGACGCCGTGGACGTCGACGGTGCCGTCCAGCGTGGCCTGGTCGAGGTGGATGTCGAAGCCGCGGTGGTCGGCCTTGGCCTTGAACCGCTCGGCCGCGAGGGCGGGGTCGTGGCGGGCGATCGCCTCGTCGACCAGGTCGTTCAACCGGGTGGGGCCGATCTTGTGGGCCACGTGGGCGACGTGGCAGTCGACGAACTCCGCCGCAGCCGGGCTGAGGGCGATGGTGTTCCGGGCGATGTGCCGGGCCCGCCAGGCCGGCAGGTCCCCGTGTACCACCCGTCGGTAGACCCGCGGGAGGCGGTAGCGGAGCTCGACCGCCTCACCCAGGTAGGCGCGGCCGGAGTCGGTGGACATGCCGAGCGAGGCGGCCCACTCGGCGACGCAGAACTCGGTGATCAGCGGGGTGCCCTCGCCGGCGATCGGGACCGCGGCCTCGGACCCGTCGAGCTCGAAGCCGGCGGCAACCTCGAGCGACTCGGCGGGGTGCTGGACCGCCCACTCCACCGCAAGCTGCAGCATCCGGGCCTCCGACCGCATCGCCGCCGCTCGCTGCTCGCGTGCGGCAGCGAGCACCCCGGCCGGGGAGTCGAGGCTGTCGCACACGGTGGCTGTCATGGGACTACTCAAGCAGCGACCACCGACAGTCCCGGCCCGAAAAGCCCGCGGTTGAGCCCATCTGAGGGAAGAAGAAGGTAAAGAAATCGCAGACCGCAACCCGAGCCGGTGGTTGAGGTGCGAGGCGCCCCAGCGCCGAGCCTCGAAGCCCCGGAAGTGAGGCAGGGCCCCGACCACCGAGGCAACGGGTCTCGACGGGCTCGACCGGCGTACCTCGCCGCCCTGCGTCGCTGGGTCTCGACGAGCTCGACCGGCTACATCGCGGCCCTGCCTCGGCTGCGGGGTTTCCCGTCTCGCTGCGCTCGCACCTCAACCACCGGTGCCACTGGGTCTCGACGGGCTCGACCGGCGTGGGTCGCTGCCCTGCCCACCGCGCCGGGTCTCGACGGGCTCGACCGGCGTGGGTCGCTGCCCTGCCCACCGCGCCGGGTCTCGACGAGCTCGACCGGCGTGGGTCGCTGCCCTGCCCACCGCGCCGGGTCTCGACGAGCTCGACCGGCTACATCGCCGCCCTGCCTCGGCTGCGGGGGTTTCGAGGCTCGCTGCGCTCGCACCTCAACCACCGGTGCCACTGGGTCTCGACGAGCTCGAACACCGTGTGGCCGCGCCACCGCTCCACGAGCTGCTCGGTTCGAAGCGATGGCGCGACACATCGTGACGCGACCTGACGTCGTCAGTCGGCCGTGACGAACTCGGCCGAGGAGAGCGTCTGGTTGCCGCCCCTCTCGATCGCGAGAACCTCCCACTCGTACTCGGTGTCCGGCTTCAGGAATCCGCGGGGGACCCGCATCCGGTTGGCGTCCGGGGGCATCGTCACGTCGAGCGTGATGTTGGGCAGGGCGCGGATGCCGGTGTCGGGCTCGACGACCAGCACCTGGTAGCCGATGATCGGGCTCCCGTTGGGCGGCGGCACCCGCCGCCAGCGGAGCACCGTGCGGTCCGGGTCCTGCGGGCCGGCGCCGTCGACCGGCCGCAGCAGCCGCGGGCCGTCGGGCAGGTCGTGGGTCAGCCTGGCCTTCCCGCGGTACCGCTCGCCCTCGAGACCACGGCCGCGGACCTTGTAGGTGCCGGCCGGCCACCGCTCGAGCAGCTCGTCCAACGGCAGTGTGTCGAACGTCGGCTCCGCGCTCTCCATGAACAGCTCGGTGCCGCCCTGCAGCGCCATGATCCCCTGCGTCCTGACCTTGAGGATCCTGCGGCCCGACGGGTCGTGGAGCGACATCCACTTCCACTGCTCCGCGTCCAGGAACAGCTGGATCCCGCCGTCGCCGTCGGTGTCGTTGATCTCGAACTTCAGGCGGGCGTCGTCGACCTTGACGACCTCACCGCGTGCGCCTCTGGTGGCCCGGTCGGCGTCTCCGGCCGGGTCCTGGTCGTCCGTGCCCGCCTGGCTGACGCCGGCCAGCCCACCGGCCAGCAGCGCCGTCGGCAGCATCAGTGCCAGCAGCCTCCTCATGACTACTCCCTCTCCTCGGCCCCCGGTCTCGTCCCCGCGCGGTCACCGTCCCGACGGCGACGCTAGGAAACGCAGGTGAGGGATCGATGAGCGGTTCAGACGAGCGCGGAGGGGAGCGCGTCGCGGTAGCTGCGGATGCCGCCCGCGGACTCCGCGGCGAGCACGGCACGGGCGACCGCCCGGGTCACGCACCGGGCGGCGACCGTCAGCAGCTCGTGGAACGCCGCGGGGTCCGGGGCCGCGCGTCCGCCCGTGGCGAGGGTGAAGACGGTGTCCCCGTCGAACATCGTGTGGACCGGGTCGATCGCGCGGGCCAGGCCGTCGTGGCCGATGCCGCTGACCTTGGCGCACTGCGCCTTGGTGAGGGTGGCGTCGGTGGCGAGCACGACCAGGGTGGTCGCGAGCGGTGCGGGGTACGGCGTGACCGCGCCACCCGCCAGCCGCGCCGCCTCCAGCTCCTCGGCGTCGGGACGCCGCAGCGGCGGCAGGTCGCCCGGCAGGCAGTGCCGCGCGGCGTACAGCTCCCCGGTCGCCGGGTCGACGCAGGACCCGATCGGGTTGGCGACGACCAGCGCCCCGACGGTCGAGCCGTCGGGGAGCGGGGCCGCGCAGGTGCCGACGCCGCCCTTGAGCCCCCCGGCGCGGGCACCGGTCCCCGCACCGAGGCTTCCCTCGGCCACCTGCCCCGAGGCGGCGTCGTACGCCGCGGCGCCGAGCGCAGCGTCGGGGTGGTTGCGGAAGACGCCCCCGCGGCCGAGGTCGAAGATGACGGCCGCCGGCACGATGGGGACGACCTCGCCCGGCCCGCCCACGGGGTAGCCGATACCGGCGTCGAGCAGGCGCCCCATGACGCCGTCCACGGCTGCAAGCCCGGGTGCCGAGCCGCCCGTCAGCACCACGGCGTGGATCCGCTCGACGGCGTTGCGCGGGTCCAGCAGGTCCGTCTCCCGGGTGCCGGGCCCGCCGCCCCGGACGTCGACGCCGGCCACGGCGCCCTCGGGCCCGGGCAGCACCACGGTCACCCCGGTCAGCCAGCCGTCGCCGGTGCGCTGCGCGTGGCCGACCCGGACCCCGGGCACGTCGGTGATCGATCCCGCCATCAGAACGGCCCTCCGCGCGGGTCGACGATGTCGACGGTGCAGGCCACGGTCCGTGTCTCGAACCGAGGGTCGCCGAGCAGCCTGTCGGCCAGCGCGTGACTGCCGCCTATCCCCGTCCACGAGCTGTCGACGTCGAGCGCCATGAACCACGCGTGGTCGTCGGGCCACATCGCCGCCGGACTGCCCAGCCCCATCCCGTCGGCGCGAGCCGGCATCCCGACGTCGCGGGCGACAGCGTCGGCGGGTGCCCCACGGAAGAGCAGGTACTCCCGGTCCGGGTGGTCCTGCGGCAGCCGGACCCGCGGCCCGGCGAGGGCCTCCCGCGGCATCAGCCCGGGGTGGTCGGTGTAGCCGTCGCCCTCCCACCAGGCGATCCAGCAGTCGTCGGGCGTGCCGGTGTGCTCCGCGAGCACCTCGGTGAGGGAGGTGAAGACCCGGTCGTCGAGGTTGCCCTCGACGTCGGCCAGCGTGAAGACGCGGTCGTCCTCGTCGTCGAGCGGGTGCAGCACCTGGACGTACGCGGCGAAGCCCCGCGGCCCGATCGTGCAGAGCTGCTGCCAGGGCTCGTCGCGCCCCGCCCACCAGTCGGCGTGCGAGACGTCCGGCTCGAAGCGCAGGGCCATGCCCCCAGTGTGGCCCGTCAGCCGGATCCGGTCAGCGGGGGAGCGCGCTGGACCGCCAGCCGCCCGGCCCGTGCGGCAGCGTGCGGCGCACCTTGCGGTGGTGCGCCGACCACTCCGACACGGGCCGTCGCGCCGGCGGCTCGCCGCCGCCGCCGAGTGAGGAGAGGACCGCCACGAGGGCGGCCACCTCCTCCGGCGTGGCGTCGCCGTTGACGACCCTGAGAAGGGGCTTGGTCTCGACGGGCTCGGCCGCCGTGCCGTCGCCTTCGCTCCCGCCGCTCACAGCGGGATGTTCCCGTGCTTCTTGGCCGGCAGCGACTCGCGCTTGGTGCGCAACAGCCGCAGCGCCCGGACGACCTCGACCCGCGTCTCGTGCGGTGCGATGACGGCGTCGACGTAGCCGCGCTCGGCCGCGAGGTACGGGTTGGCCAGGTGGTCCTCGTACTCGGTGATCAGCTCGGCGCGACGCTCGGCCTCGTTGCCCTGCTCCGTCGCCTCCTTGATCTCCTTGCGGTAGAGGATGTTGACCGCGCCCTGCGCCCCCATCACCGCGATCTGGGCGGTGGGCCAGGCGAGGTTGATGTCGGCGCCGAGGTGCTTGGACCCCATGACGACGTAGGCGCCGCCGTAGGCCTTGCGGGTGATGATGGTGACCAGCGGGACGGTGGCCTCGGAGTAGGCGTAGATCAGCTTCGCGCCGCGGCGGATGATGCCGTTGTACTCCTGGTCGGTACCGGGCAGGAAGCCGGGCACGTCGACGAACGTCAGCACCGGGATGTTGAAGGCGTCGCAGAACCGCACGAACCGCGCGGCCTTCTCGGAGGCGTCGATGTCGAGGGTGCCGGCGAACTGCATCGGCTGGTTGGCCACGACACCGACCGAGTGGCCCTCCACGCGGCCGAAGCCGACGACGATGTTGGGCGCGAACAGCTCCTGGACCTCGAGGAACTCCTCGTCGTCGACGACCGTCCTGATGACGTCGTGCATGTCGTAGGGCTGGTTCGGCGAGTCCGGGATGATCGAGTCGAGCGCCCGGTCGACGTCGGTGAAGTCGAGCTCGGCGGGCTCGTCGAACGTCGGCACCTCGTCGAGGTTGTTCTGCGGGAGGAACGAGAGCAGCGCCTTGACGTACTCGATCGCGTCCTCCTCGTCGTGGCCCATGTAGTGGGCGTTGCCGGAGCGCGTGTTGTGGGTCCGGGCGCCGCCGAGCTCCTCCATGGTCACGTCCTCGCCGGTGACCGTCTTGATGACGTCGGGACCGGTGATGAACATGCTCGACGTGCCGTCGACCATGATCGTGAAGTCGGTGACGGCGGGGGAGTAGGAGTGGCCGCCGGCGCAGGAGCCCATGATCATCGAGATCTGCGGGATCACGCCCGACGCGTGGACGTTGCGGCGGAAGATCTCGCCGTACAGGCCGAGCGAGACCACGCCCTCCTGGATGCGGGCGCCGGCACCCTCGTTGATGCCGATGATCGGGCAACCGGTCTTGATGGCGAGGTCCATGACCTTGGTGATCTTCTCGCCGTAGACCTCGCCCAGCGAGCCACCGAAGACGGTGAAGTCCTGGGAGAACACGCACACCTGGCGGCCGTCGATGGTGCCGTAGCCGGTCACCACGCCGTCGCCGTAGGGCCGCCGCTCCTCCAGCCCGAACGCCGTGGACCGGTGTCGCGCGAGCTCGTCCAGCTCGACGAAGGAGCCCTCGTCGAACAGCATCTCGATGCGCTCGCGGGCGGTCTTGCGCCCCTTCGCGTGCTGCTTCTCGACCGCCTTGGCGGATCCGGCATGGACCGCCTCGTCGAGGCGGCGCCCGAGATCCTCGAGCTTGCCCGCGGTGGTGTGGATGTCGATGCCCTGAGGGACGTCGGTGCCCTCGCCCGGCTGGGTCGCCGGTCGTGCCTGCTCTGCGCTCACGCCTGTGGCCTCCTCGGAGAGTTCATCGGCAGACTAGTGCCCGTGACCGCGCACCCGCCCCCTCGCCCACCACTCGACCGCGAACGACTCGCCGCGGTGCCCTCCGGGCGGCTGTCGTACGACGTCGACGTGCTCGACGAGACCCGCAGCACGAACGCGGTCCTGACCGAGCGGGCGCGCGGCGGGGCGGCCGAGGGGCTGGTCGTGGTTGCGGAGCACCAGACGGCCGGCCGGGGCCGTCTCGACCGGTCCTGGGAGGTGCCGGCGAGGTCCGGGCTGACCTTCTCGGTCCTGCTCCGCCCGCCGGTCGCGCCGGCCCGCTGGCCGTGGCTGCCGCTGCTCACCGGCCTGGCCGTCCAGGGCGCGGTCGGCATCGGGTCGGAGCTCAAGTGGCCCAACGACCTGCTGATCGGCGAGCGCAAGGTCGCCGGCCTGCTCGTCGAGCTCGTCGACACCCCCGACGGCCCGGCAGCGGTCGTCGGCGTCGGCCTGAACGTGTCGATGACCCAGGAGGAGCTGCCCGTCCCCACCGCGACGTCGCTGGCCATCGCCGGCCACGACCGAAACCGCACGGACCTGCTGATCGAGATCCTCGTCGAGCTCGACCGGCAGTACGCCGCGTGGTCGTCGCCCGGGGCCGGCGACGAGCTGCTGCGCTCGTCGTACAGCCGCCACTGCGCCACCATCGGGCAGCTGGTGCGGGTCGAGCTGCCCGGCGGCGACTCGTTCACCGGCACCGCCGTGGACGTCGACCGGTCGGGCCGGCTGGTGGTCCGGTCGGGCGCGGAGACGACGGTGGTCGGGGCGGGCGACGTCATTCACGTGCGTCCCGCGGGGTGACATGATCGCCCCGTGGCGTTCCCCGAGAAGCTCCTGAACGAGGGCGAGCACGTCGTCGTCAGCACCCGCACGCATCCCAAGGTGCTCGCGGGGCCGGTCGTCGTGCTGGTCCTGGTGCTGGCTGCCGCGGCCGTGGTGCAGCGGGTCGGCACGGGTGCGGCCTTCGACGTGCTGCACCTCGTCACCTGGCTGGTGGCGGCCGTGCTCGTGGTGTGGTTCGTGCTCCGGCCGTTCGTTGCGTGGGCGACCACGACGTACACCTTCACCAACCGGCGCTTCATGAAGCGTTCCGGGCTGATCGCCAAGGAGGGCCGCACGATCCCGCTCAACCGCATCAGCGGCGTCGACTTCGAGATCGGCGTGATCGACCGGCTGTTCGGCTGCGGCACCCTCGTGGTGACCGACGCCAGCGAGCAGGGCCGGGTCGAGCTCGACGACATCCCCCGGGTCGAGCAGGTGCAGCTGCAGGTGGCGGAGGAGCTCCATCGCCTCTCGCAGCGCGAGAGCGAGCGCAGCGACGATGGCGCCTGAGGGCGCGTCGGGGGACGAGTCGCAGCAGGACCAGCCGCAGGACGAGCCGCAGAACCAGCCACAGCCGGCCGCGGAAGGCCCCCGCGCGGAGCTCGAGCGCGCCATCCTGCGCGAGGCCCCGACGCTCAACGCGCTCGAGGTCGCCGCGACGACCGGCCTCGACGTCGACGCGCTGCGGCGGCTCTGGCGGGCGCTCGGCTTCCCCGAGCACGGCCTCGAGGTGGCCTTCACCGAGGGCGACACCGACGCGGTCTCGACGCTGTCCGGGCTCGTCGACAGCGGAGTCATCAACTTCGACATGGCCGTCAACCTGACCCGGGCGCTCGGCCAGACCATGGCCCGGCTCGCCGACTGGGAGGTGGCGACTCTCGCCCACCGCGTCGAGGAGCTCGAGGCGGGGGAGCAGGCCATGGGCAGCCGCCGCGCCCAGGCGCTGCGGCTGGTCGAGGAGATGAACGAGTCGTTCGAGGGGCTCCTGGTCTACGCCTGGCGCCGCCACCTCGCCGCGGCGGTCACCCGCCTCGAGGCGCTCGGCGCGAGCGAGGACGACCTGCACACCGCCAACGTGACGGTCGGCTTCGCCGACATCGTCAGCTTCACGGCGCTGTCGAACGAGATCACGCACGCCCGGATCGGCGAGCTGGTCGAGGTCTTCGAGTCCCGCTGTGCCGACGTCGTCGCGGCCCACCGGGGCCGGGTCATCAAGAGCATCGGCGACTCGGTGCTGTTCGTGAACCCCGACCCCATCAGCGCCTTCGACACCGCGGCCGGGATCATCAACGTGATCGGCCGCGACAGCCGGATGCCCGACGTCCGCCTGGGCCTCGCCAGCGGCTCCGTCGTGATGCGGCTCGGCGACGTCTTCGGCCCGCCGGTCAACCTCGCCTCGCGGCTCACCAACGTCGCCCGCCGCAACCGGATCATCATCGACGCCGCCACGGCGGAGCGGCTGCCGGCCGACCAGTTCGAGACGCGGCGGCTGCCGGCGCGGCCGGTGCGCGGCTTCGGGCTGCTGGAGCCGGTCGCCGTACGCCGCCACTAGGCCGGGCAGGCCCGGGAGGCGGGGGCGGCACGCTCCCACGGCCGGCACCGTGCCACAAGACCGCGAAGGTAAAGAAAACCTCTTGCTTTCGCGATTCGGCTCCGTTGCGCAGCGCACCTTCCTACCGTGTCGGTGTGCTCAAGGTGCAGGACGTCGTCGTCGACCCGGAGAGCCGCCGTGCCTGGCGGGCCGGGCGCGAGGTCGTGCTGTCCCGCAAGGAGTTCGACCTGGTCCACGCGCTGATCGCGCGGGCCGGCGACATCGTCACCCGCGACGAGCTGATGCGGGAGGTCTGGCAGACGTCGTTCTGGACGTCGTCGAAGACCATCGACGTCCACCTCGGGTGGGTGCGGCGCAAGCTCGGCGACGACAGCAGGCGGCCGACGCTCATCACCACGATCCGCGGCAAGGGGCTGCGGTTCGAGACCGAGCACAGCCGCTCCCTGGTGCACGACTAGTCTGCGGGGCGTGCCCCACCCCGACCGCGCACCCACGCTCGCCGTCATCGGCGGCGGCCAGCTCGCCCGGATGATGGCCCAGCCGGCGATCGCCCTCGGCCTGCCGCTGCGCCTGCTCGCCGAGGCCGAGGGCGTGTCTGCCGCGCAGGTGATCCCCGACCAGACGGTCGGCGACTACCGCGACCTGGACACGCTGCGGAAGGTCACCGACGGCTGCGTCGTCGTCACCTTCGACCACGAGCACGTCCCGACCGAGCACCTCCACGCCCTCGAGGAGGCCGGGGTCGCCGTCCGGCCCGGCCCCGAGGCCCTGGTCCACGCCCAGGACAAGGCGGTGATGCGGGCCCGGCTCGACGAGCTGGGAGTGCCGTCGCCGCGTCACGCGGTCGTCTCGTCGGTGGCGGAGGTGGAGGCGTTCGGGCTGCCGTGCGTCCTGAAGACCACCCGCGGCGGGTACGACGGCAAGGGCGTGTGGTTCGCCCGCTCCGCCGACGACGCCGCCACCGCGCTGCGGGCCGCCGAGGAGTCCGGGGTGCGGCTGCTGGCCGAGGAGCTCGTCGACTTCCGGCGTGAGCTGTCCGCGCTGGTGGCGCGCTCCCCGAGCGGTCAGGCCGCGGCGTACCCCGTCGTCGCCTCGACGCAGAAGGACGGCATCTGCCACGAGGTGGTCGCCCCGGCGCCCGACCTCGACCCCGACCTCGCCGGCGAGGCCCAGGCCATCGCGCTGAAGGTCGCCGGTGAGCTCGGCGTCACCGGCATCCTGGCCGTGGAGATGTTCGAGACCCGCGACGGCCGGGTGCTGGTCAACGAGCTCGCGATGCGGCCCCACAACACCGGTCACTGGACGCAGGACGGCGCGGTCACCTCGCAGTTCGAGAACCACCTGCGCGCGGTCATGGACCTGCCGCTCGGCTCGCCCGCGCCGCGCGCCCGCTGGACGGTCATGGTCAACATCCTCGGCGGCGACGTCGAGACCGGCCGGCTGTACGACGGCTACCCGCACGCGCTCGCCCGGGACCCCCACCTGCGGGTCCACCTGTACGGCAAGGACCTGCGCCCGGGGCGCAAGGTCGGCCACGTGAACGCCTACGGCGACGACCTCGACGACTGCCTGGAGCGGGCGCGGCACGCCGCCGCCTGGTTCCGCGGAGACCTGGGAGACCACAGTGAGTGAGCAGCAGGCGGGCACCGCGGGCGGGCCTCGCGTCGGCATCGTGATGGGCTCCGACTCCGACTGGCCGGTCATGGAGGCCGCGGCGACGGCGCTGGCCGAGTTCGACGTGCCGTTCGAGGCCGACGTCGTCTCCGCCCACCGGATGCCGGACGCGATGCTGGCCTACGGCCGCGACGCGGCGGACCGCGGGCTGCAGGTCATCATCGCGGGCGCGGGCGGCGCCGCCCACCTGCCCGGGATGCTGGCGGCGGTCACCCCGCTGCCCGTCATCGGGGTCCCGGTGCCGCTGAAGTACCTCGACGGCATGGACTCGCTGCTCTCGATCGTGCAGATGCCTGCGGGCGTGCCGGTGGCGACCGTGGCGATCGGCAACGCCCGCAACGCGGGCCTGCTGGCGGTGCGCATCCTCGCCGCGGCCGACCCGGACCTGCAGCGCCGGATGGTCGACTTCCAGGACGACCTGCGCCGGGCGGCCGAGGAGAAGGGCGCCGTGGTCCGCGACGCGTCGGCGCCGCGGCGCATCGGTTTCTGAGAGACCCTCAGCCGGTGCCGGGGCAGGATCGAGGCGTGACCTCAGCCCCGGCCCCACCGGCCAGCCGGACCGACCGCCGCCTGGTCGGCGTCGACGTCGCCCGCTGCCTGGCGCTGCTGGGGATGGTCGCCACCCACGTCCTCGACCCGAGGAACGCTGCCGGCGAGCTGACGCTGGCCCAGTCGATCTCGGGGGGCCGCGCGTCCGCGCTGTTCGCTGTGCTGGCGGGCCTGAGCCTGGCGCTGATGACCGGCCGGACGACGCCGCTGCGGGGCTCCGAGCGGTGGGCGCGCAGCGCCGGGATCGCCGTCCGGGCGCTGCTCATCGGCGGCCTCGGGCTATGGCTGGGAGGTCTGGACACCGGGATCGCGGTGATCCTCACCTACTACGCGCTGCTCTTCCTGCTCGGCATCCCGTTCCTGGGGCTGCGCGCCCCGGCCCTCGCCGCGCTCGCCGGCGTCTGGCTGGTGGCCGCGCCGGTGGTCTCCCACCTGGTGCGGCCGTCACTGCCCGACCGCACCTTCAACAGCCCGTCGTTCAGCCGGCTCGACGACCCGTGGCCGTTCCTCACCGAGCTGACCTTCACCGGCTACTACCCGGTGGTGCCGTGGCTCGCCTATCTGCTCGCCGGGATGGCGCTCGGGCGGCTGGACCTCACCGACCGCCGAGTGCAGGCGCTCGTCGCCGGGGCCGGGGGAGTGCTCGCCGCGACCGCGGTGATCGTGTCCCGCAGCCTGACCGCCCAGCCGGAGCTGGTCACGCCGCTCATCGGCGCGGGTGGGCCGGCCGCGCGCACGGGGCCCGAGCTGCTCGACCTGATCGCCCGCGGCCTCTACGGCACCACCCCGACCGGCGGGGCCTGGGAGTGGCTGCTCGTGGTCGCCCCGCACACCGGCACGCCGTTCGACCTCGCGCACACCATCGGGTCGGCGTGGCTGGTCATCGGCGTCACGCTGCTGGTGCTGGGACTGCTGCCCGCGGCCGGCCGGCGCGTGGTCGCCGTCGCCTTCGGCGCGGGTGCGATGACGCTGTCCCTGTACACGCTGCACGTGCTGATGCGGACCCCCGACGTCCCGCCCGCCGAGGAGCCGGACTCCTTCGCCGTGCACGTGGCGGTGCTGCTCGGCATCGGCGCGGTCTACGCGCTCACCCGCTCCCGCGGCCCCCTCGAGCGGGTCGTCGCCTGGGCCGCTTCGGGCGTGACGCGGCTGGCGCGAGCGGCGTAGAGTCGACAGCGTGAGCACCGCCTCCGAGGCGGACGTCCGTCGCGTGACCTCACCGGACGGAACGGCACTGGCCGTCTACGTCTCCGGGCGGGGGCGGCCGCTCGTGGTCGTGCCCGGCTCCACCAACGACCACAGCGCCTGGGACCTCGTCGTCCCGCTGCTCGCGCGCCGCGCGCGTGTGCACGTCATGGACCGGCGCGGCTACGGGCACTCCGACGACGGCGACCCCGCCGACCCCTACGACATCACCCGCGAGTACGCCGACGTCGCCGCAGTCGTCGAGTCGGCGGCCACCGACCACGGCGGCCCGATCGACCTGCTCGGCCACTCCTACGGCGGCAACCTGTGCTTCGGCGCCGTGGGACTGACCTCACGCGTCCGGCGGCTGGTCCTCTACGAGGGATGGCCGGTGCCGAACCCGGCCCACCGAGCGTCGCCGCCGGAGCTCCTGGCCGAGCTCGACGGTTTCCTGCACCTGGGCCTCCGCGAGGCGATGCTGCGGCTCTTCTATCGAGAGGTGGTCGGGCGGACGGAGGAGGAGATCGCCCAGGTGGAGGCGTCCCCGGGCTGGGCCGGTCGGGTGGCGGCTGCCCACGCGGTACCGCGGGAGCTGCGGGCGTTTGCCTCCCAGGCCTTCGACCCGGCGGCCGCCGCACGGATCGGCATCCCGGTCCTGATGCTCGTCGGAGAGCTCAGCCCCGCCGCTCTGCGTGCCGACCCCGAGGTCGTCGCGGCCGCCCTGCCGGACGCGCGGATCCGCGAGCTCGCGGGCCAGGCGCACACGGCCCACCTGGCGGACCCCGAGGCACTCGCGGCGGCGGTGCTGGAGTTCCTGGCCGACTGAGCAGGCGACTCAGGTGTCGCGGACCCGGCCGCGCAGCGCCTTGGTCTCGGCGCGCTGCCGCTTGGCCTCGAGCCGGCGCCGCTGCGAGCCCCGGGTCGGCTTCGTCGGCCGGCGCTTCGGGGGAGGGGGAGCGAGCGCTGCGCGCAGCAGCGCAGCCAGGCGCTCGCGGGCCGCGACCCGGTTGCGGTGCTGGCTGCGGTGCTCGGAGGCGTCGACGACCAGTCGGCCGTCTACGAGTCGTCCGCCCAGCCGGGCGACGGCACGCTCCCGCTGGGCGTCGTCGAGCGCCGACGACGCGGAGACGTCGTACTCGAGCTCGACGCGGCTGTCGGTGGTGTTGACGCCCTGCCCGCCGGGCCCGGAGGACCGGCTGAAGCGCTCGACCAGCTCACCGGCGGGGATGGTCAACCCTCCGGGGATGCCGGGGCCCGGCGGCACCCGCAGGTCCGTGCCCGGGGCGCTCACGTCGCGCCCCCGACCCGGCTCAACGGGAGTGGGAGGTGTTGTCGACCCCGTTGAAGAAGTACGCCGGGAAGCCCGGGGTGTCGGGCTGGTCCTTGATGCACACCACCCCGTCGCCGTTCTTGTCGAACTTGGTGAGTGCGCCTTCGCGGACGAGGGCAGCCAGCGCGTCCAGGTCGGGCACGCCGAAGGCCTCCAGCGCGGCCTCCAATGTGCCGAACTCCTGCTCCAGTCCCGCCAACGTGAGCACCCACAGCAGGCTGCTGGTGTCCCCGCCGCCCGCCGGCAGGGTGGTGGCGCTCCACTGCACGCCGGGGCAGCCGCCGACCGGCTTCACCGCCTCCGCGGGCGAGGCGAGGACCGTGAGGCCGGCGGTGAGGACGAGGGCCGCGGTCGCGGCCAGGGATCGGCTGGATCGGCTGGGTCGGCTGGGTCGGCTGGGTCGGATGTTCATGGCGACGTCCCTTCTCCTGGGACGAGGATCCGGCGGCGCCGAGGCCGGCACCATCCCCTGGTTGGGGGGAAACGGGAGTATTCCTGGGGGTCACGCGGCCCCGCGGCGCCACTCCATGGCCGGGCAGGTGTCCATCACCATCGGGATCCCGGCCCTCGTGGTGCGCTCGAAGGCCTCGTGGTCGACGACCCCGAGCTGGAACCACACCCCGCGGGCCCCGACCGCCACGGCCTGGTCGGCGAACTCGCCGGCCGCCTCGGATCGGCGGAAGACGTCGACCACGTCGACCGGGAAGGGCACCTCCGCCAGCGTCGCGTAGCCCTGCTCGCCGAGCACCACGGGCGCGTCGGGGTGGATCGGGACGATCCGCTTGCCGCGCCGCTGCAGCAGCTCGGCGATCCGGTACGCCGTGCGGCTGGGGTCGCCGGACAGGCCCACGACGGCCCAGGTGTCGCACTCCTCGAGCATGAAGTCGATGTTCTTGCGGTCGAGCCAGTCGGACACGATCACTCCTTTGTTGTCCCCCCGAGCATTCCCTGCATCTTTTCCCCACAACCCTCTACCCGTCAGTAGCGTTCCCCGACTGCCTTGAGGGAGGCAGCACCGAGATGCTTCGGGAGGGAGCACACTTCATGGACCTCAGCACCTGCACCAGCGTCACCAAGCGGGTCGCGGCCACCGCCGCGGCGTCCGCCCTCGCCGCAGGGGCGCTCGTCGCCGCCTCGGCGACGCCCGCCCAGGCCGTCGTGGCCAGCACCGACTACGTCTGCGCGGTCCCGACGGTGGGCAGCTTCACCGTCCCGGTGCGGATGGACGTCCCGGCGCTCGACGCGGTCACGCAGATCAACGCCGGCCAGACCGTTCCGGAGAGCCTGATGAACCTCGGCGGCACCCACGCCGTCGACCTCACCTTCGGCCTGCCGGCCACGCTGGCGGGAACGCTCACCTCGCTCGGCGGTGTCTCCGCCCTCGACCTGCCGGACTTCGGCCTGGGCCTCGGCGACGCCTCGGTTCCGCTGGCGGGTGCCGCGATCGGAGCGATCCGTTCCGGCGACGCGGGCGCGCTGCTGGTCGGGGCCACCGCCACGAACGGCGCGTTCACCACGCCGGTGGCGGGCGACTACCCGATCCTCATGCCGCGCACCTTCACGATGGTGCCGACGGTCGGTGCCCTCGGTCCGGTCCCGATCACCTGCGCGACCGAGAACCCGGGCACCGTCAAGACGCTGCCGGTCGTCAAGAACACCTCGGCCACGACGGCGAAGCCGGCGAAGAAGAAGTTCGTCAAGGGCCAGGCGGCGAAGTTGAAGGCCGTCGTCACCGGCCAGACGCTGACGCCCTCGGGCAAGGTCGTCGCCAAGAAGGGCGCGAAGACGGTCGGGCGCGGCACGCTGGACGACGCCGGCAAGGCCGTGATCAACCTGGGGAAGCTCAAGCCCGGCGTGCACAGGTTCACCGTGAAGTACCTCGGCTCGGGCTACCACGACAAGAGCGCCACCGAGGGCCCGGTGACCGTCAAGGTCGTCCGCTGACGTGACCGGGTGGCCGGCGGCCGGGGTCCACTCCGGCCGCTGGTTACCCGGAAGTACCATCCGGGCATGAGCTCCGACTTCCCGATGTACGCACTCTCCGAGGAGCACCAGGCGGTGCGCGAGGCGGTCCGCGCGATCTGCGACGCCAAGGTCGCGCCGTACGCCGCCGAGGTCGACGAGGAGGCCCGCTACCCGCAGGAGGCGGCCGACGCGCTGCTCGCGGCGGACTTCCACGCACCGCACGTCCCGGAGGAGTACGGCGGCGCAGGTGCCGACGCGCTGGCCACGGTCATCGTGATCGAGGAGGTTGCCCGGGCGTGCGCCTCGAGCAGCCTCATCCCCGCGGTCAACAAGCTCGGCTCGCTGCCGGTGGAGCTCGCGGGCGGCGAGGAGCTCAAGAAGAAGTACCTCGGCGCGCTCGCCCGCGGCGAGGGCGGCTTCTCCTACTGCCTGTCCGAGCCCGACGCCGGCTCCGACGCGGCCGGGATGAAGACCAAGGCCGTCTTCGAGCCCGGCAGCGACGGCGGCCACTACATCCTCAACGGCGTCAAGCGCTGGATCACCAACGCCGGCGTCTCGGAGTTCTACACGGTCCTCGCCGTGACCGACCCGGAGAAGCGGAGCAGGGGCATCTCGGCGTTCGTCGTGGAGAAGTCCGACGAGGGGGTCTCCTTCGGCGCCCCGGAGAAGAAGCTCGGCATCAAGGGCTCGCCGACCCGCGAGGTGTACCTCGACAACGTGCGCCTTCCCGCCGACCGGATGATCGGCGAGGAGGGCAGGGGGTTCGAGCTCGCGCTGCGGACGCTCGACCACACCCGCGTCACGATCGCCGCCCAGGCCGTCGGCATCGCCCAGGGTGCTCTGGACTACGCCCTCGGCTACGCCCAGGAGCGCCAGCAGTTCGGCAAGCCGATCGCCGACTTCCAGGGCCTGCAGTTCATGCTCGCCGACATGGGCATGAAGGTGGAGGCGGCCCGTCAGATGACGTACGCCGCGGCCGGCCGCTCCGAGCGCGGCGACAAGGACCTGACCTTCTTCGGCGCGGCCGCGAAGTGCTTCGCCTCCGACGTCGCGATGGAGGTCACCACCAACGCGGTGCAGGTGCTCGGTGGCTACGGCTACACCCGTGAGTACCCCGTCGAGCGGATGATGCGCGACGCCAAGATCACCCAGATCTACGAGGGCACCAACCAGGTGCAGCGCATCGTGATGGCACGACAGCTCCTCTCCGGGATCCAGACCAACCTGTGATGCAGGGCCCGGCCCCAGCCTGACGGAAGCCCCGTCGATCGGGACCAAGGGCTCGGGGGACCCGTCCCTGGCCGGACCTAGTGTGGAAGCACGGGGACGGTCAGGAGGGTGGTACGCGTGGGCGACCAGCGAGATCTGGTGATCGAGACCCGTGGCCTGACCAAGCTGTTCGGTCACGTCGCCGCCATCGAGGACCTCGACCTGCACGTCGAGCGCGGGGAGGTCTTCGGCTTCCTCGGCCCGAACGGCGCGGGCAAGACCACCACGATGCGGGTCCTGGTGGACCAGATCCGGGCCACCAGGGGCAGCGCGCTGGTCCTCGGCATCGACAGCCGCGCCCAGTCGGTGGAGATCCGGCGCCACCTGGGCTACCTGCCGGGCGACTTGGCGCTCTACCCCCGGCTGACCGGCCAGCAGACGCTGGACTACTTCGCCCGGCTGCGCGGCGGCGTCGACCACGAGTACGTCGCCCACCTCGCCGAGCGCTTCGGTGCGGACCTGTCCCGGAAGGTGGGCGAGTACTCCACCGGCAACCGCCAGAAGATCGGCCTGATCCAGGCATTCATGCACCGGCCCGACCTGCTGGTGCTCGACGAGCCGACCATCGGCCTCGACCCGCTGGTCCAGCAGGAGTTCCACCTGCTCGTCGACGAGGTGCGCGCCGAGGGCCGCACCGTCTTCCTCTCCTCGCACACGCTGTCCGAGGTCGAGCGCGTCGCCGACCGGGTGGGCATCATCCGCAACGGCCACCTCGTGGTCGTCGAGCGGGTCGACGAGCTGAAGCGCAAGGCGATCCGCCGGATCGACTTCGAGTTCGCCGGCCACGTCCCCGCCGACCTGTTCGAGGGCGTCGGGGGCGTCCGCTCGGCCGAGATCGAGGGCCGGATCGCCAGGATCTCCTTCGAGGGGTCGGTCAACGCGATCCTGCAGGCCGCGATGGCCCACGAGGTGCTGAACCTGAACAGCCGGGAGTCGGACCTCGAGGAGATCTTCCTCGCCTACTACCGCGAGGACCGGGCGGACGCCGCGGACCAGGCGGCTGTCGCCGGCAGCGGGGAGACGCTCCGTGTCCACTGACGTCCTGGTCAAGGACCTGCGCGACCGGCGGACCTCGGTGACCACGGTCGGGCTGAGCCTCGTCGCGATGACGTTCTTCGTGCTGGGCATCTACTCCGGCATGCGGACGACCTTCGACGACCTGACCCGCGACTTCCCGCCCGAGCTGCTCGCCTTCATGGGCGGCGAGACCACCGGCGGCTACGTCGTCGCCGAGCTGTTCCACCTGATCGCGCCGGCGACGCTGGTCGGCTACGCCGTGGTCGCCGGGTCCGGCGCGACGGCCGGGGAGGAGCAGCGCCGGACGATGGGGATGCTGCTGGGGGCGCCGGTCAGCCGCACCGATGTGCTGCTGTCCAAGACGGCCGGCCTGGTCGCCGGGGTCGGCGCGACGACCGCGATGTTCATGCTCGGCGCCGTCGTCTCCTCGGTGGTCTGGGACGTGGGGCTCGAGGCGTCGAACGTCGCCGCCACCTCGCTGCACCTGGCGCTGCTGGCGCTGCTCTTCGGGCTCCTCGCCCTCGCGGTGGCCGCCGCCACCGGTCGGCCCGGCACGGCCGGCGCGGTGTCCGGGGGGCTCGCCCTGGCGTGCTACCTCGCCGACAGCATGCTGCCGCTGGCAGGTCACGAGCGGTGGGCCGAGGTGACGCCCTGGTTCTACTACGCCGGCAGCGACCCGCTGACGAACGGCCTCCACCTCGGCCACCTCGCGCTGCTTGCCGGCCTGTGCCTCGCGGCGGTCGCGGTGGCCGCCTGGGCCTTCGACCGACGCGACCTGCGGGGGTGAACCGTGACGCTCGCACCCACCCGCACCCGCGCCCGGCGTACCGACGCCCCCGGCACGCTCGCCGTGGGCGCCGAGGTCGTCCGGCAGGCGCTGGGTGAGCGGCGCACCACAGTGGGGGTCTTCTCCGCCGTCGTGATCGGCATGTCGCTCATGGTCGGCGGGATGTGGCCCTCCATGCAGGACACGCTCGCCGAGATGGCCGACGTCCTGCCGCCGGCCTTCGACGCCATGATGGCCGGCGCCGACCTCGGGACAGCGACCGGCTGGGTCAACGCGGAGCTCTTCTCGATGGTGGCGCCGGGCTGCCTCATCGCGGTCGGCATCATCTCGGCCGTCCGCTCGACGGCGGGGGAGGAGGACGGCAAGACGCTCGGCATGCTGCTCGGCGCCCCCGTCGGCCGGTCCACGTTCCTGGCGGCCAAGGCGGCGGCGATGCTGCTCCACGTGGCCCTCGTCGGCGTCGCGGCGGTCGTCGGACTGCTGCTCGCCGACCTTGTCGGCGGGCTGGGGCTGAGCCTGGGCGGGATCCTCTCGCTGGTGCTGCACACGTGCCTGCTGGCGGCCCTCTTCGGAGCGATCGCGCTCGCCCTCGGGGCCGGCACCGGCAGCCGCCGGATCGCGTACGCCGTGGCGGCGGGGCTGGCCACCGCGGCCTTCCTGGCGGCCGGCTTCCTGCCGCTGGTGGACTCGCTCGCGGGAGGCGCCGAGCTGAGCCCCTGGTACTGGTTCAACGCGACCGACCCGCTCGTGAACGGCGTCGACCCGGCCCACGCCGGCCTGCTGGCCGGCTCCACCCTGGCGGTCCTGCTGCTGGCGATCCCGGCCTTCCGCCGCCGCGACCTGAGCGGCTGACCGCCCGGGCGGGTCGTCACCCGGACTTCACCGGCTGTCCGGGTGTCCGGCGCGAGGGGTTGGCCCGACCTGACAGAGTGCAGGCATGCGGAAGCTGGGTGCGGCCACCAAGCGGGTCCTCCTCGAGGGCCTCGGCTGGCTGCTGGTCGCGGCCGGCATCGCCGCCATCTTCCTGCCCGGCCCGGGTCTGCTGATGCTCTTCGCCGGCGTGGTCGTCCTGTCGCAGCAGTACGAATGGGCCGAGCGCAGGGTCGAGCCGCTCAAGCAGCGGGCGCTGAAGGCGGCCTCGGACAGCGTCGAGACCTGGACCCGGATCGTGGCGTCCTCCGGTGTCGCCCTCGTGCTCATCGGCTTCGGCGCCCTGTGGATCTGGGACCCGCCCGCTCCTGGCTGGTGGCCGATGTCGGACGGCTGGTGGCTGGTCGGCGGCTGGGCCACCGGTCTCACGCAGGTGCTGTCCGGACTGATCGCCCTCGGGACGATCGCCTACAGCTACCGCCGGTTCCGGTCGCCCAGCCGGGCCTGACCCTCAGCTGCGGCCGATCAGGTCGAGCACGGCCTCGTTGAAGGCCGGCAGGTCGCCGGGGTTGCGGCTGGTGACGAGGTTCCCGTCGACCACGACCTCCTCGTCGACCCACTCGCCGCCCGCGTTGCGGATGTCGGTCTGCAGGCTCGGGAACGAGGTGAGCCGCTTCCCGCGCAGCACGTCCGCCTCGACCAGCGTCCACGGCGCGTGGCAGATCGCGGCGAGCGGCTTCCCGGACTCCGCGAAGGCCTTGATGAAGGCGACCGCGGACTCGTCCATGCGCAGCGCGTCGGGGTTCGCGACGCCTCCGGGCAGCACGAGGGCGTCGTACGCCGAGGCGTCCGCATCACCCACCACCTCGTCGACGTCGAAGGTGTCGGCCTTGTCGAGGTGGTCGAAGGCCTGCACCTTGCCGGACTCGGTGGAGAGCAGCCGCGGCGTGCCGCCGGCCTTCTCCACCGCCTGCCACGGCTCGGTGAGCTCCACCTGCTCGATTCCCTCGGTGGCCACCAGGAAGGCCACGGTCCTGCCGGTCAGGTCTGTCATCGTCCGTCTCCCTCGGGGTCGGTGGCGTTGTCCTGCTCCTCGGGGTCCAGGTCGACCCGCTCGGCGGCGTCCGCCTGGGAGACGCCCTCCTCGTCGGGGACCGCCTCGACGTCGACGGGTCGGTCGCTGGGCTCCGGGGGTTCCGGTGTCACGGTCATGAGGTGGGGTACCCGCTGCCCGGGCCGGCATGCCCGTGGGCTCGTATGACTCACCCGTGCGGGTGTGGTGTGCGGACGCGGTGTGTGAATGGACCGATCTCTGACAGTCTGGGTCGATGGACGACACCGGCAGACCCACCCTGCGGCGTGACCTCGCGTCACTGCCGCAGGTCACCTCGCACCTCGCGAGCGAGCGACCGGGGCTGGTGGTCGACCGTGACTTCGTGATCCGCGGCGCCAACAAGGCGATCCTGACGGCCACCGGCCGCGACGCCGACGAGCTGATCTCGGTGCCGGCCTTCGAGGCGTTCCCCGGCAACCCGGAGGAGCCGCACGGCGAGGAGGGCGTCGCCGCGATGACGGACTCGTTCGAGCAGGTGCTGCGGCACGACCGGCGCCACGACCTCGTCATCCAGCGCTACGACATCCCGGACGCCTCGCACCCGGGCCGCTTCCTGACGAAGTTCTGGGCGCCCACGAGCACGCCCTTGCACGACGGCGACGACGTCGTCGGCGTCGCGCTGCAGACCCGCGAGATCCCGGCGCCGCGACCCGACGTGCTCGCCACGCTCGAGCGCTGTCGCGACATCCTGCTCGAGGACCACGGGCTCGAGGAGGAAGTCGCCGAGGAGCTCGTCCGGGCGATGGTGTGGGGCATGGAGGAGTACGACGCCCTCGGCCGCCAGGTGACCAACCTGCAGCGTGCGCTCGTCTCCCGAGCGACCATCGACCAGGCCAAGGGCGTCGTGATGGCGCAGCGCCGCTGCGATCCCGAGACGGCCTTCCGGGTGCTGGTGCAGATGTCCAACGAGAGCAACGTGCCACTCGCCCAGGTCGCCCACGCGCTGGTCTACCAGGTGGTCGCCGGCGCCCCGGCGGACGAGGAGTGACCGAGCCGGACCCGCAGCAGGTCGCCCAGCAGCTGGCGGAGCGCAGCGCCGCCGCGATGTGGGCCGACGACCGCGCCAGCCAGGCGCTCGGCATGGTGCTGGACGCGGTGGCCCCGGGGCGCGCGACCTTGCGGATGGTGCTGCGCGAGGACATGGTCAACGGCCACGCCATCGGCCACGGCGGGCTGACCTTCGCGCTGGCGGACTCGGCGTTCGCGTTCGCCTGCAACTCCTACGGCCGGCGCACCGTCGCCGCGGGGGCCGAGATCAGGTTCCTGGCGCCGACCAGGTTGGGCGACGAGCTGGTCGCCACGGCGGTCGAGCGGGCCCGCGACGGGCGCGACGGCGTCTACGACGTCACGGTCACGGTCGGCGAGACGGTGGTCGCGACGTTCGTCGGGCGGTCCCGCGAGATCGGCGGCTCGCTCGCCGGGGAGTGAGCCCGGCCGGTCGGCCCGCTCAGTCCGGTCAGCCAGGTCAGCCAGGTCAGCCCGGGAAGATCCGCGGCAGCCGCGACGCCTGCCCCCTGAATCGCGGCTCGCGCTTCGCGAGGAAGGCCGCAACGCCCTCCTTGCCGTCGCCGGTGGAGGTGGCGTACATCGCCATCGACTCGGCGACGTGTGCCTCCAGCGGGTGCTCGGCGCCGAGCCCGCGGTGGAACATCTGCTTGGCCAGGCCGATCGCCACGGGGGAGCGGCCCACCACGTACGAGCGGGCCAGCCCGAGCGCGGCGGGCAGCAGGTCGTCCGGCTCGTGCACCGACCGGACCAACCGTCCCGCGAGGGCCTGGTCGGCGGTCAGGATGTCGGCGGACCAGATCCAGTCGAGAGCCTGCTGGAGCCCGACGATGCGCGGCAGGAAGAAGGTCGAGGTGGCCTCGGGCACGATGCCGAGCCGGCCGAAGACGAACCCGATCCGGGCCCGCGTCGACGCGAGGCGCACGTCCATCGCGACCGTCATGGTCGCGCCGACGCCGACCGCGGCGCCGTTGATCGCGGCGATCACCGGCTTGGGGCAGGCCTGGATCGCCAGCGCGACGCGACCGCCGGTGTCGCGGACGCCGTCGTGGTACGGCGCCTCGTCGAGGTGGTCGCGCAGGTCCTCGGGCGTCGGTTCGACCGACTCGTCGAGGCCGAAGACGTTGCCCTCGACGTCGAGGTCCATGCCGGCGCAGAACGCCCGCCCGGCACCGGTCACCACGACCGCGCGCACGTCGTCGTCGGCCGCGGCGGCGAGGAAGACCTCCTCGAGCTCGCGCGCCATCGTCACGTCGAAGGCGTTGAGCTGGTCGGGCCGGTCGAGCGTGAGCAGCGCGATGCCGTCCTCGTCGACCTCCCAGCGCAGTGTCTCGAGGCCGCGGGCGAGGGGTGACCGGCTCACTGGGGCGGGAAGCCGGTGGGCGTGCAGAGCGACTTGCCGACGGAATCGGTCTCGTCGTTGATGATCGCCTTGAACATCTGCTGGCTGCGCTCCGGGTCCCAGCGCACCGACAGGTCGGCGATGGGCACGCCGCAGGTGAGGCCGTTCTCGCCGTCCACGCGGGTCATCGCCCACGCCCACTGCACCATCGACAGCGGGCTGGTGCCCTCGCTGACGGCCAGCGCCGACGGGGCGGCCATGTTGAGCCGGTAGTAGCGCAGCGGGTTGATGACCGACCACGGGCTCGCCGCCTCGCGGCCGATCGCCGAGACCACCTCGCGCTGTGCCTTGGCGCGGTCGATGTCGCCGTTCTCGGTGTAGAGCTTGCGCGACCGGGCGTAGCCGAGCGCGGTGGCGCCGTCGGCCTCCTGGCAGCCCTTCTTGATGTTCAGCTTGGCCTGCGGGTCGTTCATGGCCTGCTTGGGGCAGATCTCGACACCGCCGACCGCGTCGACCAGGTCGACGAAGCCGCCGAAGCCGATCTCCACGTAGTGGTCGACCCTGATGCCGGTGGCGCCCTCGATGGTGCGGGTCAGCAGCTTGGGGCCACCGAAGGCGTAGGCGGCGTTGATCTTGGTCGTGCCGTAGCCCGGGACCTCGACGAGCGAGTCGCGCGGGATCGACATCAGCAGGTTCGGGCCGCTGCCGGTGTGGAGCAGCATGATCGTGTCGGTGCGCTGGCCCGACGCGTTGCCGGTGCCGAGCTCCTTGCGCTCCTCGGCCGACAGGTCGCCGCGGGAGTCGCTGCCGACCATGAGGTAGGTCGTCCCCGGCTGGTCGTCGAGCTGGTTCGCCGGGAAGGCGTCGACCTTGTCGACCTTCGACCACGCCCAGAACGGGATGGCCACGAGGAACACCAGCCACAGCAGGAACAGGGTCCACAGCCAGCGGAGGCGGAACCGAGGGCGGCGGGGGAGGCGCGGGCCGGAACGCCCGGGCTTCGACGGGGCCGGCGCGGGCGCGGGCTGCGCGGCCGGCTGCCGGCGGGCCTTCTGGGCGCCCTTCTGGGCGCCCTGCGGGGCGCCGGAGGGCATGACGCGGGTCTCGTCGGCGCGCGGCTCGCGCGGCACGGCCCGGGTGGCGTCGTCGCCGGGGGTCGAGCCGCCCTGGGAGCCGTAGAGCCAGTTGTACTCGGGCGTGCCCTTCTCGGGCCCGCCGTTCGCCCGGGGACGGTCAGCCATGCGGGTGACGGTACACGCGGCCGGGCGCGCCGGGCTCGCCGCTGCGGCCAACGCCACACCGCTAGCGTGCGGGGCATGGCCACCGACCCCACCCCGGGACCCGAGCCGCGTCCGCCGTCGTACGCCCGGGTCTCGCTCGCGATGCTCACCCAGAGCGCCGAGTCCAACCTCCTCGGCAACGTCCACGGCGGCGAGATCATGAAGCTCGCCGACTCCACCGCGGGCGCCGTCGCGCAGCGCCACAGCGGCGGACCCGCGGTCACCGCGGCGATGGACGAGATGGTCTTCCTCCATCCCGTGCACGTCGGCGACATCGTCCGCGCCTCCGCCCAGGTCAACTGGGCCGGCCGTTCGTCGATGGAGATCGGGGTGCGGGTCGAGGCCCAGCCGTGGGACGACGCCGCGGACGAGCCGCGGCACGTCGCGTCGGCGTACTTCGTGTTCGTCGCCATCGACGAGACCGGCGCGCCGCGTGAGGTCCCTTGCCTGCTCCCGGAGACGCCCGACGAGCACCGCCGGCGGCGCGAGGCCGAGATCCGCCGCTCCCACCGGCTGGCGCGCAAGGCCGAGATCCAGGCCGGGCGCCAGAAGTGACGCCGGCGGAGACCCGGGCGACCCCGGACTGGCGCCATGTCCGGACCGGGCGCCTGTGGCTCGACGTGCCGGTCGAGCCGGACGTCGACGACCTGCACGCGATCCACACCGACCCCGCCGTGTGGCGGCACTTCCCGAGCGGCGTCTTCACCGAGCGGGGGCAGGCGCAGGAGCTGGTCCGCCAGAGCGCCCGCCAGTTCGCCGAGCACGGACTCGGTCTCTGGTCGGTGCGCGAGGCCCCGGGAGGACCGGTCGTGGGCCGGGCCGGCTGCTCGGTGCCCGTGGGCCGGCCGTGGTGGAACCTCTACTACCGGCTGGCCGCGGGCGTGCACGGCCGGGGCTACGCGGCCGAGGTGGCGACGGCCTCCGTCAACGCGGCGCAGGAGGTGGCCCCCGAGCGGCCGGTCCTGGCGTACCTGCTCGAGCACAACATCGCCTCGCGGCGCACCGCCGAGCGGATCGGGCTGCGGCTGGTGTGGCGGGGGCCGGACCGCGGCAACCCCGACCCGGACGCTGTCCGGCTCGTCTACCTCGACCGCGACCCGGACGCGACGACGTACGCCGCGATCGAGGAGCACTGCCGGCCGGACCGGGTGGACCAGGGCACCTGACCCGTCCGGATGGTTGTGGGGGGAGCGCGGCGCGTCGTACGGGTGTGACGTGTGTGACTGGTGATACTGGCCGGACCACTGCTCACTTCCCCAGCAGAGAGAGGCACCGCCCATGTCCCTCGGGCCGCCCGCACCTTCCCCCGGGTTGCTCGACGGCCGAACCCGCAGCGCGCAGGACCGCGCCGCGCGGGTCCGGTTCCGCCGCGCCGTCGCGCTGATGATCATGACCCTGCTGCTCCCCGGCTCGGCGCAGCTCGTCGCCGGCAACCGCCGGGTCGGGCTGGTCGCGCTGCGCACCTGGCTCGTGCTGGTGGTGGGCACCGTCGTCGCGGCCGTCGCGGGCCTGCTGTGGCACGGCTTCGCCTTCTGGATGGTCTCCGACCCGCTGGCTCTCGGGCTGCTGCGTGCCGCGCTGATGGCCCTGGCCGTCGGGTGGGCCGTGCTCTTCATGGACGCCTGGCGCATCGGCCAGCCGCTCACCCTGCTGCACCAGCACCGTCGCGCCGTCGTCGGCGTCAACGGCCTGCTCAGCCTGTCGGTGGCCGGAGCGCTGCTGTTCGGCGCCCACCTCGTAGGGGTGCAGCGCGACTTCATGGTCCACATGTTCGGCGACGGCGCCGCCACCAGCGCCGACAACGGCCGCTACAACGTGCTGCTCCTCGGCGGCGACTCCGGCGCCGGCCGCGCCGGCCTGCGGCCGGACTCGCTGACCGTCGCCAGCATCGACGCCGAGACCGGCAAGGCGGTGCTGGTCGGCCTCCCGCGCAACATGGCGAACTTCCCGTTCGCCAAGGGCTCGGTGATGCGCCAGCAGTTCCCGAACGGCTTCGACTGCGACGGCTGCTACCTCAACGGCGTCAGCACCTGGGCGATGGACAACACCGAGCTCTTCCCGAAGTCGGACAACCCGGGCGTCGACGCCACGATCATGGCCGTCGAGGGGATCACCGGCCTGAAGATCAACTACTGGGCGATGGTCAACCTGCAGGGGTTCAAGGACCTCGTCGACGCGGTCGGCGGCGTCACGCTCAACGTGCGCCAGCCGATCCCGGTCGGCCTCCCCTGGGAGGACACCTTCCACTACATCGAGCCCGGCATTCGCAAGCTGGGCGGCCACGACACGCTCTGGTTCGCCCGCGCCCGCGAGGGCTCCGACGACTACTCGCGCATGGCCCGCCAGAAGTGCGTGATGAGCGCCATGCTCGAGCAGGTCAGCCCGCAGGTGGCGCTGCGCAACTTCCAGCGGATCGCCGAGGCGAGCTCCGCGATGATCTCCACCAACCTGCCCGGCAGCGAGGTGGGCCGGTTCCTCGACCTCGCGCTCAAGGCCCGCAGCCAGAAGATCGCGACCGTCTCGCTCGTCCCGCCGCTCGTCAACACCGGCGCCCCGGACATCGAGGAGGTCCGCGGCATCGTGCAGCAGGCCATCGACCGCTCCGAGGGCACCGCGCCGCCGGCCGAGACGACGGGCAAGAAGAAGCGCACCACCCAGTCCGTCACCGGCGGGTCGCTCGGCTCGATGGCCGAGGGGTACGCCGCCAACCAGGCCGAGGACCTCGGCGCGGCTTGCTGATCGCGCACGTGCCGCGGGCGCGGTGGTCCGGGCGGGGGAGTTTCTCCCGCCCGGCCGGACAGGCCTAGGGTGATGGCCGTGCAGCCCCCCGTCCCACCCCCTGCGCAGTCCGGGCGACCCCGGCGGCCCGAGCAGCACCGGCGGATCGTCGCGGTCGTGGTGACCTTCAACCGGCTCGCGCTGCTGCAGCGGCTCGTCGAGCGGCTGGCCAAGGTCGCCGAGGTCGACGAGGTGGTCGTGGTCGACAACGCCTCGACCGACGGCACCGGGGAGTGGCTCGACCGGCAGGCCCGGGAGCCGGGCGTGGTGGCCCACCGGCTCGACCGCAACCGCGGCGGGGCGGGCGGGTTCCACGAGGGCCTGCGGGTCGCCCTGGACCGCGGCGCCGACCTCGTCTGGCTCATGGACGACGACGGGCTGCCGGAGCCGGACTCGCTGGCGCTGCTGCTGGAGCACGACGGCGAGCTCGACTTCTGGGGCCCGGTGGTCGTCGAGGAGGACGACCCCGACCGGCTCGTGTTCCCGATCCGGCTGCCCGGCGGCACCCGGGTGGTGCACCGCATGGCCGAGGTCGAGGCGGCCGCGACCGACGGGATGATCCGCGACCTGGTGATCCCCTTCAACGGGGTGCTCGTCACCCGCGACCTCGTCGAGCGGATCGGCCTGGTCCGCGAGGAGTTCTTCATCTGGGGCGACGACCACGAGTACCGCCTCCGGGCCGAGCGGGCGGGCGCCCGGATCGCCACCGTGACCGGCGCCCGGGTGCTGCACCCCCGGGTCGGTGACCTCGGCACGCCGCTGATGCTCGGCCGCACGACGTACAACCACAGCCCGAGCGACCTGAAGCACTACTGCATGGCCCGCAACAACACGGTGAACCTGCGCGACTACCGTGGCTGGCCCCACGTGCTGATGTTCCTGGTCAAGACGATCTGGTTCTACACCCTCACCCGCCGCGACCCCGGCCGCCTGCTGATGAGCCTGCGGGCGATGCGGGACGGCCTGCGCGGCGACTTCACCGGACACGAGAGGTACCTGTGAGCGGGGAACGCGTCGCCGTCGTCGTCGTCACCTTCAACCGGGCGGACCTGCTCGAGCGGATGCTCGACGGGCTGGCCGCCCAGACCCGTCCCGCCGACGCGGTCTTCGTCGTCGACAACGCCAGCACCGACCACACCCGTGAAGTGCTCGAGAAGCGGGTCGCCCGCGGCGACCTGCCGCTCCACGTCACCCACGGCACCGACAACGTCGGTGGGGCCGGGGGCTTCCACCTCGGCGTACGGCAGGCGTACGACGCCGGCCTCGACCGGATCTGGGTGGTCGACGACGACGTCGTCCCCGCCCCCGACTGCCTCGACGTGATGATGGCCACCGACGAGCCGTGCCTGGCCGCCGTCCGCGAGGACCTCTCGGGCCGGGTCGTCGAGAAGGCCGCCGTCGAGTTCGACCTGCGCAACCCGCTCGCCATCCGGCCCAAGCGGGCCTCCGTGGACGACCGCTGGCAGGTCCGCAGCGAGATGCCCGAACGGGTGGAGCTGCAGAACGTCTCCTTCGAGGGCTTCCTCTTCCGCCGCGAGGTCATCGACGCGGTCGGGTTCCCCGACGCGTCGTACTTCATCTTCTACGACGACGTCGACTTCGCGGTCCGCGCGCGTCGGGCCGGCTACCGCATCTGGGGACTGCGCGACGCGGTGCTGGTGCGGCAGCTCGACTTCGACCAGCAGCACGCCCTCGACACCTGGAAGGGGTTCTACATGTTCCGGAACCTCTTCGTCGTCCACTTCCGCTACGGCGAGAACGCACTCGTCCGCGCCAAGCCCTGGCTGATCGCCGCGGCGGTGGTCCTGCTGAGCCCGCTGCGCGGCGGCCGGGCCGAGGCGGGCAACGTGATTCGCGCCATGCGCAGCGCCCGGGGGATGCGGCAGGCCCCCTCTTCATCCGTAGACTGACCCACTGCGCGCCCACCCAGGCCCACCCACAAGGAGATCTCTTGAGTAGTCCTGACCTGGTCGTCGTCGGCTCCGGCCTGTTCGGCCTGACCATCGCCGAGCGCTGCGCCAACGAGCTGGACCTGAAGGTGCTGGTGCTCGACCGTCGGCACCACCTCGGCGGCAACGCCTACAGCGAGCGCGACCCGGAGACCAACGTCGAGGTGCACAAGTACGGCGCGCACCTCTTCCACACCTCCAACGAGCGGGTCTGGGAGTACGTCAACCGGTTCACGTCGTTCACCGACTACAAGCACCGGGTCTTCGGCAAGTACCAGGGGCAGGTCTACTCCCTGCCGATGAATCTCGGGCTCATCAACCAGTTCTTCGGGAAGTCGCACACCCCCGACGAGGCCCGCGCCCTCATCAAGGAGCAGGCGAGCGAGATCGCCACCGAGGACGCCACGAACCTCGAGGAGAAGGCGATCAGCCTGATCGGGCGCCCCCTCTACGAGGCGTTCATCAAGGGCTACACCGCCAAGCAGTGGCAGACCGACCCGACCAAGCTCAGCGCCGACATCATCACCCGGCTCCCGGTGCGCTACACGTTCGAGAACCGCTGGTTCAGCGACACCTACGAGGGCCTCCCGGTCGACGGCTACACCGCGTGGCTGACGCGCATGGCCGAGCACCCGAACATCGAGGTCCGGCTCAACACCGACTTCTTCGACGTCGCCGACGAGTTCAAGGGCAAGGTCCCGATCGTCTACACCGGCCCCGTCGACGAGTACTTCGGCAACTCCGAGGGCCGGCTGTCGTGGCGCACCGTCGACCTCGAGGAGAGCGTCGAGCAGGTGGACGACTTCCAGGGCACCGGCGTCGTGAACTACAACGACCAGGACGTGCCGTTCACGCGGATCATCGAGTTCAAGCACTTCCACCCGGAGCGGGTGAAGACCCACCTGCCCGGCAAGACGGTCATCGTCCACGAGTACAGCCGCTTCGCGGAGGAGGGCGACGAGCCCTACTACCCGATCAACACCGCCGAGGACCGCGAGAAGCTGCTGAAGTACCGCGAGCTCGCCAAGAAGGAGCCGATGGTGCTCTTCGGCGGCCGCCTCGGCACCTACAAGTACCTCGACATGCACATGGCCATCGGCTCGGCCCTGTCGATGTTCGACAACAAGCTCAAGCCCCACTTCGCCGAGGGCGCCGAGCTCAAGAGCGGAGGAGTCGACGAATGAGCGTGACGCACACCCAGACGAGCGAGCCGTCGGAGTCGACCGCGCCCGGCACCGAGCGGGTCCTGCTGCAGCGGCAGATCATGCCGGCGGGCCGTGACACCGACGTCATCAAGCTGTATGTCGACCCGGACCCGGCCGCGCTGGACGCCGACAAGTACGACATCGGCCACACCCGCGCGGCGCAGGAGGCCAACGCCATCGCGCAGCGGATCCAGAACGCCGCGCGCGGGGTCAGCGCGATCCACCCCGACCAGATCGAGTCCCGGACCGCCTACCGCGTCGAGCAGGGCGACACGGTCTCGTTCGGCACCTACTTCAACGCCTTCCCGGCGTCGTACTGGCGCCGCCACACGATCGTCTCCGAGGTCCGGCTCACCGTCCGGCTCCAGGGCAAGGGCGCGACCGTCACCGTCTACCGCTCGCTGGCCAACGGCCGCTCGCAGCGCGTCGACTCCGCGACCGTCGAGGGCTCCACCGGCGAGTTCACCTTCGAGCTCCCGCTCAAGCCGTTCGTCGACGGCGGCTGGTACTGGTACGACGTCGTCGCCGCCGACGAGGACGCGGTCGTCGAGTCGGCCGAGTGGACCGCGGTCGTCCCGCAGGACCGCGCCGAGCACGGCACGGTCACCATCGGCATCACCACGATGAACCGGCAGGACTTCTGCGCCAAGCTGCTCGCCCAGCTCGGCGAGTCCCGCCAGCTCGACGGCTACCTCGACGAGGTCGTCGTGATGGAGCAGGGCAAGGACAAGGTCGTCGACTCGGAGTTCTTCCCCGAGGCCGAGAAGGCGCTCGGCGACAAGCTCCGGATCATCGAGCAGGGCAACATCGGCGGATCCGGCGGCTTCGCCCGGGCGCAGTACGAAGGCCTGAAGTCGGGCCGCTCGAAGTACGTCATGATGCTGGACGACGACGTCGAGTGCGAGACCGAGGGCATCGTCCGCGCGATCACCTTCGGTGACCTGTGCCGGCGTACCACCATCGTCGGTGGCCACATGTTCAGCCTCTTCCAGAAGACGCAGCTGCACAGCTTCGGCGAGCGCGTCGACCCCTACACCTTCTGGTGGGGCTCCGCGCCCGGCGTCTTCCCGGGCTGGGACTTCGCCGAGCGCAACCTGCGCTCGACCCGCTGGCTGCACGCCCGCATCGACGTCGACTACAACGGCTGGTTCATGTGCCTCATCCCGCGCGAGGTGATCGCGGAGATCGGCCTGTCCCTGCCGCTGTTCATCAAGTGGGACGACTCCGAGTACGGCCTGCGCGCCAAGGAGGCGGGCTTCCCGACCGTCACCTTCCCGGGTGCGGCCGTCTGGCACGTGCCGTGGACCGACAAGAACGACGCCCTCGACTGGCAGTCGTACTTCCACGTCCGCAACCGCGTCATCGCCGCGCTGCTCCACTCGAAGTACCCCCGCGGCGGCCGCCTGGTGCGCGAGAGCTTCAACCACCAGGTCAAGCACCTCGTCTCGATGCAGTACTCCACCGTGGCGCTGCGCCACAAGGCGATCGAGGACGTGCTGGCCGGTCCGGAGCGTCTCCACGAGACGCTGCCGACCGTGCTGCCGGCGATCAAGGAGCTGGTGAAGGGGTACGACGACGCCACGCTGGTGTCCGACCCCAGCGCCTTCCCCGAGGTCAAGCGCCACAAGCTGCCGCGCAAGGGCAAGGAGCCGTCGCCGGTCATCTCCGGCAAGCAGGCCACGCTGCAGGCCCTGCTGCAGCCGCTGCGCCAGCTGCGCCAGCCGCGCGAGCTCGCGAAGGACCACCCGGAGGCGGAGATCCCGTCGCAGGACGCGAAGTGGCACAAGATCGCCCGCTACGACTCGGCCCTCGTGTCGATGCCGGACGGCACCGCCGCGGCGTTCTACCGCCGTGACCGGGAGAAGTTCGTCGAGCTGCTCAAGCGCACGTCGGCGGCCCACAAGCGCCTGGCGGCCGAGTGGGACGACCTCGCCGAGCGCTACCGCGCAGCTCTGCCGCACATCACCTCGCCGGAGGCCTGGGAGGAGACGTTCGGGCCGTGGCTCGACGGCGGTACGGATGAGCGGTAGCACGACGACGACCGGGCCGGCCGCCGCCGCACCCGACATCCCGCCGCTGCGTCCGGCGAGCCACAACAACGGGCTGCTCGAGGTCTTCCGGCGCCGCTACCTGCTGAAGCTGCTCGTGCGCAGCACCGTGCAGGCGCGCTACCAGGGCACCTTCCTGGGCTGGTTCTGGAGCTACCTCCAGCCGGCGACGCGCTTCGCGATGTTCTACTTCGTGTTCCAGGTGCTGATCGAGCGTGGCGGGCCGCAGCTCTACCCGTTCGCGATCCACCTGGTCTGCGGCATGGTGCTGGTCCACTTCTTCACCGAGACCTTCAACGGCGGCACCCGCTCGCTCGTGACCAACCGCGGGCTGATCGTGAAGCTGCCGATGCCACGCGAGCTCTTCCCCGTGGCGACCATGCTCGTGGCGTTCTGGCACACCATCCCGATGATCGTCATCACCCTCCTCGTGAGCCTGATCCTGGGGTGGACCCCGACGTGGGCGGGCGTGGGAGCCGCGCTGCTGTCGCTGGCGATCGTCGGCGTCCTCGGGCTCGCCCTGGCGCTCCTCTTCAGCGTCGCCAACGTCTTCTTCCGCGACTTCAGCAAGGTGACGCAGACGCTGACGCAGTTCACCACCTTCAGCGTGCCGATGATCTACCCCTTCTCCATGGTGGAGGAGCGGTTCGACAAGCTGCCCTGGGTCACCGACGTCTACCTCCTCAACCCGATCGCCGAGGCGGTGCTGCTCATGCAGCGCTGCTTCTGGGTGCCGCTGACCAGCGACCCGGAGCGGGCGCTGGCCGAGGACATCCCCGCCGACCTGTGGGACCGCGGCCTGATCATGCTGGGCATCTCGATCGTGGCCCTCGGCCTCGCCCAGATCTGGTTCAGCCGCCTCGAGCGCCGGGTCCCGGAGCGCCTCTGATGACGACGTACATCTCGGTGGAGGACGCCACCAAGTCCTTCACCATGCAGTACCACCGCTCGATCAAGCAGATCGTGCTGGCGAAGGCGCGCGGGCAGAAGACCCACGACCGCTTCAACGCCGTCGACGGCGTCTCGTTCACCGTCGAGCAGGGCGAGTCCGTCGGCCTGATGGGCCTCAACGGCTCCGGCAAGTCGACGCTGCTGAAACTGATCAGCGGCGTGATGCAGCCCGACAGCGGCAAGGTGCTGACGCGCGGCCGGGTCGCGGGCCTGATCGCCACGGGTGCGGGGTTCCAGCCCCAGGTCAGCGGTCGCGACAACCTGTGGCTCAACGCCGCCATCCTCGGCATGAGCGAGGCCGAGACCCGCCGCAAGCTCGACGAGATCATCGACTTCGCCGACCTCGGCAAGTTCATCGACACCCCGGTCGCCTACTACAGCTCCGGGATGAAGGCCCGCCTCGGCTTCGCGGTGGCGATCCACGTCGAGGCCGACATCTTCATCGCCGACGAGGCTCTCGCGGTGGGGGACCGGCCCTTCAAGCGCAAGTGCAAGCAGAAGATGCGCGAGATCCGTGAGAACGGCACGACGATCTTCTTCGTCAGCCACGCTCCGGGCGCCGTCCGCCAGCTCTGCGACCGCGTCATCGTGCTGGAGAAGGGGCGGCTCGGCTTCGACGGCGGCGTCGACGAGGGCATCCACTACCTGCACTACGACGAGGGCGACGACGGCGACGACGACGAGGGTTTCGGCCGGGACGACTGACGGGCGCGCCCGGCTGCCGTAGGCTCCCAGCCGGGCCGACTTGACAAATCTCGGTTTGCCCGGCGTGTCGAGTAGAAATTACAACGTTGTAGTTACTCGATTCCCCTGTCGTGACCAGTGTGACTGGTGTGAAACTTGCTACCCGTGTGAATCCTTCCCCGCACACCGAGGTAGCCCGACATGCGTCCGAGCAAGGCCCGTTTCGTCACCGCCTGCCAGCAAGTGCTGGCGCTGGGCGTGGTGCTGGCCGTCCTGACCCCGGCGGCCACCGTCATCAGCCTCGACGTGGTGCGCCAGGCGCCCCTGCCGGGCGCCCACCAGGCGGTGACGAATCCCTCGGCCACCCTCTCGGCGTACGGCCGTGAGGCGAGCCGGTCGTCGCTGGTCCCGACTGCCCCGGTCGACGCCGAGGTCACCGAGATCGAGCTGACCGCCCCGGCAGCGGGCGCTGCCGCCGGCCGCCGGGTCGCGCCGCAGCCGACGGCCCGGGCCAAGATGAGCCCGCTGGAGCGCGGCACGAAGCTGATGACGGTGCCGGTCCCCGTCGAGGGGTACGCCGGCGTCGGCCTGACCTGGGACCCCGAGGTCGAGGTGGACGACCACGACCTCACCTTCGCGGTGCGCACCCGGCAGGACGGCGCCTGGTCCTCCTGGACCGAGGTCGAGTACCACGACGAGCACGGCCCCGACCCGGACAGCGTCGAGGCGCGCAACGCCCGTCCCGGCACCGACCTGGTGCTCGTCGGCGAGGTCGACGAGCTGCAGGTGCGCGGCGTCGCCGAGCAGGGGCCGATGCCGGCCGGCCTGCGGATGGCCGTCACCGAGCCGGGCGAGGCCCCCGCGACGACCCGGGAGAAGCCCGAGCTCGCGGCCGAGGCCACGGTGACCCGCAGCGCCCCCGGTGCGGGTGACACGGGCACCGACCCCGGGACCGACACCAGCGACGCGGCGCTGGACCTGCAGGCGGCGTCGTACACGCCGAAGCCGGTGATCTACTCGCGGGCGCAGTGGGGCGCCAACGAGAACCTGCGCAACAAGAGCGCGCTGAGCTACTACGAGGTGCACGCCGGCTTCGTGCACCACACCGTCAACGCCAACGACTACAGCCGCGCCGAGGTCCCTGGGATCCTGCGCAGCATCTACGCGTACCACACGCAGTCCCGCGGCTGGAGCGACGTCGGCTACAACTTCCTCGTCGACAAGTTCGGCCGGATCTGGGAGGGCCGCTACGGCGGCATCGACCGTCCCGTGGTCGGCGCCCACACCCTCGGCTACAACGAGTACTCGTTCGCGATGTCCGCGATCGGCAACTTCGACGTCCGCCGCCCGCCCGCCGCGATGCTGCAGGCCTACGGCAGCCTGATGGCCTGGAAGCTGTCGCTGCACGGGGTCTCGGCCACCGACAGCAGCCAGCAGGTGGGCACCCGGACCTTCCCGGCCATCAACGGCCACCGCGACGCCGGCACCACCGCCTGCCCGGGCCGCTACCTGTACGCCGAGCTCGGCACGATCCGCCAGCTCGCGTCCGCGGCGCAGAAGGGCTGGGACGGCCGCGAGCTCGAGTCGGACCTCGCCGGCTCGGCGCACCCCGACCTGATCGTCCGGGACAAGGCCTCCAAGGAGGCCTACATCGTCCCCACCCGCGGCCTGCTCGCCTTCCGCAAGCCGACCAAGCTCGACGGCTACCTGGCCGGCAGCGACCTGGTCGTCGCCTCGCCGGACCTCACCGGCGACGGTACCGCCGACTTGCTGGTGCGCGGCACCGACGGCACCGCCACGGTGCGTCCCGGCACCGGCAGCGGCTTCGGCGACGCCGTGCAGTCGACCCGGATGTTCGAGGGCCGCGACCTGGTCACCGCGGTCGGCGACCTCGACGGCGACGGCCGCCACGACCTGGTGGCCCGCAACACCGACTCCAACGCCCTCAACGTCTTCCTGGGCCGCGGCGACGGCTCCTTCTCCCGCAACGGGGCCGGCGGCGACTGGAGCGGCTACGACCTGCTCGTCGGCGCGGGCGACGTCGACGGCGACGGCCTCGCCGACCTGATGGCCCGCGACCGGCAGGGGCTGCTCTGGCGGTTCCCGGGCGACGGCAACGGCGGCTTCGGTGCGGCCGTGGCGGTCCCCGGCGCCTGGTCCGACTACGACCAGATCACCGGGTACGGCGACTTCGACGGTGTCCGCGGCGGTGACCTGGTCGTCCGCGTCGCCGGCGGCAAGGGCTACGTGCTGCCGGGCCGCGGCGATGGCACCTTCGGCAAGCGGCTCGGCCCGATCGGTCGGCTCAAGCGCGGCACGCAGCTCAGCGGCGCCGGCAACCTCGTCGACCAGGGCGCGCCGGACGTCGTCATGCGGCGCGGCTCCGACCTGCTGCTGGTGCCCCACCGCGGCACCTACGACACCGGGGAGCCGATCGCGACCGGCATGCGGCTGGGTGGCGTCAACGCCCTGCTCAGCGCCGGCGACTGGGACCGCGACGGCCTCGGCGACGTCATCGTCCGCAAGGTGAAGAACGGCAACCTCGTGCTCCGGCGGGGCAACGGCGAGGGTGGCTTCGAGTCCGGCACCCGGCTCGCCCGCGGCTTCGGCAACGTCTCGCTGCTCGCTGCGGTGGGCGACATGACCGGCGACGGCTGGCCCGACCTGATGGGGCAGCCCGCCGGCGGCTCGATGCGGATCTACCCGGGTCGCGGCGCCGACGGCATCGGCGAGAGCTACGCGGCGTACAGCCGGATCGACGCCACCAGCCAGATCGGCATCGGCCGCTGGGACGAGGACGGCGCCCCCGACAGCCTGCTGCGCAAGGGCTCCGGCGTGACGCTCTACGTCGGCAACGGCCCCGGCGGCCTGCGGAGCCCGAAGAACCTCGGCGTCGACCTGTCGTCGTACGACTGGGTGATCGGCACCAGCAGCCTGACCATGCGCGGCCGGTCGTCGCTCGTCGTGCGGCACCGCACCACCGGCGACCTCTACGTGCTGCAGCGCAACGCCAGCGGCTTCAAGCCGCGTCGACTGATCGGGGAGGGGATGTCGGCCTACGACCTGGCCGGCTGAGGCCGGCCGGGCTTCAACGCCCTGGACTCACGACCAAGGGAAGCGAGCCGTCGCGCGCTCGTCGGCGTACACCGCCTCGAGGCGCTCCGGGTCGGCGTGGGAGACCAGGACCAGCGAGCCCGCTCGGACGAGCGGCTCGGTGAAGGAGGAGAGACCGGAAGGGGAAGCCGGGTTCGCCTCGCAGAGGACGCGGTCGCCGTCACGGAGTGGGCTCCGGGCGGCGGCCGCGTCCCACATCTCCGCCTGCGTGAGGTCGTCGGTGGCCGCGTCGTCGCCGGTCGGCGGGTCGATCGCGATGAACGCGTCGGGCTGCGACCAGACCTCGACGCCGAGGTCGACCACGCCCGGCGGCAGCGGCTCGGTGAACCGGGTCGCGAGCGGGTGCAGCGCGCTCGCCAGCACGGTGAGGTCGCCCGCCCGGTCCTGCCAGCGCGGCAGCGCGTCGGGCCCGCAGACGACGGCGTCGGGGTCGTCGGACTCGGTGACCCGCAGCCCGAGGGTCCAGGCCGCGCCCAGGAAGACCGGGCCGAGCCAGTGCGGGGGCAGGTCGATGAGCAGTGACTGGCCGCGCTCGAGGTCGAGCTCGTCGGCCAGGAGCGAGGCCGACTTCGCCACCCAGTTGGCGTACGTCGTCACCGAGAGCTCGGTGCGCTCGCCGGTCGCCCCGGGTGCACAGTCGTAGAAGGTCACCAGGGGGCGGCCGGGCTCGCTGCGCAGCAGCCGGTCGAGGACGTGGCTGAAGGTCGTCACGGAGGGCCAGCCTAGGCTGCGGGCTGTGACTGCTCGTGTACCCGTCCCCGACGCGTCCGGTCCGGTCGACGGCTTCTGGGCGGTCGTGCCCGCCGGGGGAGCGGGGACGCGGCTGTGGCCGCTGTCCCGCAAGGCCTCCCCGAAGTTCCTGCACGACCTCACCGGCTCGGGCCGGTCGCTGCTGCAGGAGACGGTGGACCGGCTCCGGCCGCTGGTCGAGGACCGCGTCGTCGTGGTGACCGGGGCCGTGCACGCCGAGGCCGTGTCGGCGCAGCTGCCCGACCTGCCCGCCGAGGCCGTCGTGGCCGAGCCGTCGGGTCGCGACTCGATGGCGGCGATCGGCCTGGCGGCGGCGATGGTGGAGCGCCGGGACCCCGACGCGGTGATCGGCTCGTTCGCGGCCGACCACGCGGTGCGCGACCGCGCGGCGTTCGGCGAGGCGGTCCGGCTGGCCGTCGCGGTCGCTCGGGCGGGCCGGGTGGTCACCCTCGGCATCGACCCGACGCACCCGGCGACGGCGTACGGCTACATCCACCTCGGCGAGCCGCTGGCCGGGCACGACGGCGCCCACGAAGTCGTCGAGTTCGTGGAGAAGCCGGCCCGCGCCACCGCCGACGAGTACCTCGCGACCGGGCGCTACCGCTGGAACGCCGGCATGTTCGTGGTGCGGCCGACCGTGCTGCTCGACCTGCTCGAGGCCGAGCACCCGGGCTTCGCCCGCGACCTGCGCGCGATCGCCGCGGAGCCGGAGCGGCTGGCCGAGCTGTGGTCGACGCTGCCCGCGGTCGCCATCGACCACGCGGTCGCCGAGCCCGCGGCGCGCGCCGGTCGCGTCGCCGTGGTGCCGGTGGACCTCGGCTGGGACGACATCGGCGACTTCGACTCGCTGGCGACCGTGCTGGCGGACGGTGTCGAGGCCGCTGGGCTGCAGGTGCTCGGCGACGGTGCGGTCGTGCTCGGCGAGGGCTCGACCGGCCTGGTCGTGCCCGCCGCGGGCAAGCCCGTCGCGGTCCTCGGCCTCGACGACGTCGTCGTGGTCGACACCCCCGACGCCCTGCTCGTGACGACTCGCGCTCGGGCGCAGGAGGTCAAGGACGTCGTCGCACGGCTGCGCGACGCCGGCCGCGACGACCTGCTCTAGCCGGGATCAGCTCGACATCACGCCTTGCGCAGGTCCTCGAGACGCGCTGCCAGATCATCCGGCACCGGAGCCTTGCTGCCCGTGGCGTAGTCGAAGGTGACGATCAGCGACTCGCCGTCTGCTGCTGGGGCGCCGTGCTGGTGGCTCACCGCCCGGTACCTCATGACGAACCGGTCAGCCCCCACGTCCCCGATCTGGGCGCCCACGGTCACGGTGTCGGGGTGGGTCAGGGGGATCCGGAACCGGCAGCTTGCCGAGTGCAGGATCGGCCCGACGCCGCCCGACTGCCCGATCGAGCCGAGGCCCAGCTCCTCGAAGCACCTGATGCGAGCGGTCTCGAAGTAGCGGAAGTAGACGGCGTTGTTCACGTGGCCCATGGCATCCATGTCGCCCCACGCAACGGGGATCTCCACCGTCACAGGGAAGTCGACGAGAAGCTCGCCGATCCGGTTCTCGTCAGTCACCGGCACAGGCTAGCGATGGGGAATGCCCGCGCAGTCTCGCCCCGGAGGACGCTGCCTCAGGTCAGCTCCGAGATCTCGAACAGGTGGCCGTCCGGATCACGGAAGAACGCACGCGTCTCGCCGTCGCGAACGTCTGGTGGGGCCAGGAAGTCCGCGCCACGGCTCGACAGCAGCTCGTAGAGCCCCAGGCAGTCATCGACGCGGAAGACGAGCTGGGCACTCGGGCGGTCGGGGTCGGCGGGCGCAGCCAGCGTCACGTCCGGCTTGCCCGCATCGGGACCTCCACCGGTCACCAGGAGGATCCAGCTGTCGAGCAGCCGGAGGACGACCGACGTGCCGCCGTACTCGCCGAACACCTGGGCGTCGAGCACGCGGACGTACCAGTCACGACTGCGCACCACGTCCGTGACGACCAGCATGTGCGTGAGTGCCGACGCCTCGAACCGCTCCACGCTGGAACGGTAGCGACGCTCGGGCGACACGACCACCATGCCCGGTTCCCGGCTAGAGCCGTCGACCGGAGGAGTAGCGCCCGTGGAGAGGAGGGAGCTGCCAGGGCGGGGGCCGTCGAGGGGCGCGCCCGACATCCCCTGGACGAGCCGCAGGATCTCGGCCAGGGCAGGGTCCCGCCAGCGGGCGTCCTCGTCGAGGTCGAGCGGTTCGGGCATGGGGCCGCCGCGACGGTGGCGGTGGGCTGCGGGGCGGGCGTGGCCCTCGAGCTGCTCGACCGCGCCCAGGACGAGGTGGGCGTCGGCGAGCGGAGCTCCGGGCCAGATCAGCTCGACGAGCTCGGGCGCGGCGCGGAGCTCGGCCAGCCGGGGAGCGAGTTCGGCCACCACGGTGGGCGGCAGGTCGAGGGCGCGCGGCCAGAGACCGTCCTCGCCGTACCACCAGAGCACGCGCGCCAGCGACAGCGGCGACGTGATGACGTGCTTGACGGAGATCGGAGAGAGGTCCGGGCCCACCTCGCCATGGTCGCAGCAAAGAGAGGGGCGTCGCCCCCACGCGGGGAGCGGCGCCCTTCTGCTGTGCTCGTCGGCGCTGCCGAGCAGCGACGTCACATGGCGTTCGGCTCGGGCGAGTCCGTGTAGGGGTACTCGGTCATGAAGTCCTCGAGGGCCTCGCCGCTGACCTCGGAGCAGTACTGCCACACGCCCTTCTGGTCCTCGGGCTGCTGGCCCGACCAGTGGGTCAGCGCGACGTGCTGGTCGTCGGGGAACGGGTCGCCGTCCTCGGACGTCCACGGCACGGCCTTGAACTTCGAGCGCATGTTGTTGTTGTCGCTGAACTTGTCGACGATTCCGCGGAGCTGCTGCATCTGCTCCTCGTCCTCGGCGATGGTCTCGTCGAACCACAGGATCGTGTAGCCGTGCTCGAGGTTGTGGACCAGCGCCTCGAGCTCGGGGCGGTCCTCGGCGGTGTAGAGGCGGCGCTCGAGCGGGGCGGGTGCGACGCCGAACTCGTTCCAGTGGGGTCCGAAGACCGGCGGCGACTCCTCGTAGGGGACCGGGGTGCCGGTGGGCACGTGCTCCGCGTTGCCGGTGGCCTTCTTGGTGGTGATGTCGGCGCACACGTCCGCGGCGGCGCCGATCTCGTTGAGCCCGAGGGACTCGAACTGGCGCAGCTCCCACCAGTTCTTGACCGGCTGCCACGCGGCGGCGCCGATGATCAGCAGGGCGATGACCACGGAGACACCGACGATCGCGAAGCCGCGGCGCTTCTCGGCGCCCTTCTGCTTGTTGCGGATCTGGTCGATGACCGCCTGTCGGTCGGTCTTGGCGGGCTTGGCCACGGGTGCTCTACCTCGTTCTGGCTCGGCTCGGGAGCGCGGGTCGCTGTCGTCGGCAGAGTCTACGTAGCGAACGGCCGGAAGCGGACCTCGGTGGCCGAATCGTCACCGTCGACCGCCCAGCCGTGGGCGAATGCCAGCGTCCGGAGCACCTCGCCGGGCGCTTCATTCCCCGCGAGGACCACAGCATGGTCGGCCCCGTCGGCCCCGCCCGGTACTACGCGCGCCCGGCCGCCACACACTTCGGCCAGCACGGCCGCGAGCTCCTCCGCCGGCACCGGGGTGCCGAACGGAGCCCGGTCAGCCGGATCGCCGACGAGCGCGCGGACCACGGCCTCGCGGGCGCCGTACCCGAACATGTCGCCGGCCTCCGGACGGACCAGCGCCGCCGCGCCCTCGCCGTGCTCGCCGGGCGGCAGTACCAGGTCGGCGCGGCCGGTGACCACGGCGAACGGCCGGCCGGCGAGCTTGCCCTGCGCGAGCTCCGCCATCGAGGCGATCTCGTCGGCGACGGCCGGCGCGGTGACGGCCAGCGGATTGCCGTGGGCGTCGTGGCGACCGGCGTACCGCTCGAGGACGACGAGGCCGGCGACGCCGATCGCGAGGTCGGTCTGCCCCTCGCGCCAGGCGCGGCCCGCGGTGTCGGTGACGACCACGCCGACGTTGGCGCCGGTCCGCTCCAGGACCGCCTCGCGCAGCGCGCGGGCCGACCGGTCCGGGTCGGTCGGGAGCAGCACCAGCCGCCCCGCCTCGACGTTGGAGGCGTCGATGCCGGCGGCCGCCAGCGTCAGGCCGTGCCGGGTCCGCACGATCGTCGTCGGCCCCCGGCGGGCCACCACCCGGACGGTCTCGCCGGCCAGCGCGTCCTCGCGGGCGCCGTCGGCGAGCCGACCCTCGGCCTTGCTCACCACCTTGCTCGTCACGACCACCACGTCGCCGTGGCGCGGTGTGGCCACGGCCAGCAGCAGCTTCGCGAGGTCGTCGCCGGGCCGGACCTCGGGGACGCCGTCGGGCGCGGTGACCGAGACCGTCGCCCCGCCGGAGGTCACGCGCGCACCAGGTCGATCGCCGCCGCGGCCATCGCCGCCGTCGCGTCGTGGTCGCGCATCATCAGCGGCACCGCGCGGCAGGGCAGGCCCGCCTCCTCGACCTTCGCGGCCTGCTCGGCGTCGGCCTCGTCGACGAGCCAGCCGTCGAGCACGCCGCCGTTCGCGCGTCCGCCGTAGTGGAGGCCGACGCCGGCGGCGCTGACCTCGATACCCTGGGCGGTCAGCATCTGCTCGGCCATGCCCCGCACGTGGCGGCCGGCGATGATCGGCGACAACCCGACGACCCGGGCGCGGGTGGCGGTGAGCGCCTCGCGGACGCGGGGGACGCCGAGGATCGTGCCGACCGACACCACGGGGTTGGAAGGCGGCAGCACCACGAGGTCGGCGTCGGTGATGGCGTCGATGACGCCCGGGGCGGGGGAGGAGTCCTCGAGCCCGACCACGACCACCGCCTCGGCGGCCACCTCGGCGCGCAGCCGGACCCAGTACTCCTGGAAGTGGACGACCCGCCGGCCGCTGGGGGACTCGGGGTCGGCGACGGCGATGTGGGTCTCGACCCGGTCGTCGGTCATCGGCAGCAGCCGCACGCTGTCGCCGTACGTCGGCGTGAGCCAGCGCCGGCAGAGCGCCTCGGTCACCTGCGAGAGCGGGTAGCCGGCGTCGAGCATCTGGGTGCGCACGAGGTGCGTGGCGATGTCACGGTCGCCGAGGCCGAACCACGTCGGCTCCACGCCGTACGCCGCCAGCTCCTCCTTGGCGCTCCAGGTCTCGTCGCGCCGTCCCCAGCCACGACCGGGGTCGATCCCGTCGCCGAGGGTGTACATGACGGTGTCGAGATCGGGGCACACCTTGAGGCCGTGGATCCACAGGTCGTCCGCGGTGTTCGCGACGACGGTGACCTCGGCGTCGGGTGCGACACCGGGGAGGGTGCCGGAGCGGATGCCGTGGAGGAGGCCCTGCAGGAACTTGGCCCCGCCCATGCCCCCACTGAGAACGGTGATCGAGCGCATGACAAATAGCCTGCCGGACAATCGAAATAGCCCACTCGGGTGGTTGTGGCCCATAGCAGATTGCGGCTTGACTTCCAGTGTACGACAGGCATGTAATTCCCACAGTGTTCTTCACGGGGGAGCGGGGCTCAGCGGCAGGGGGAACCGCCTTCCGGGATCCACTGGGGATGGGTGCAACACCGGGTCGAAAGGGCGAAGGCCGTGAGAGAACTATTTCTTCTCGACGGGAACGCCGAGGAAGCGGGCTGGCAGGAGCGCGCACTGTGCGCTCAGACCGACCCCGAGGCGTTCTTCCCGGAAAAGGGAGGATCAACCAGGGAGGCCAAGAAGGTCTGCCTGACCTGCGAGGTGCGGGACGACTGTCTCGAGTACGCCTTGATGAACGACGAGCGCTTCGGCATCTGGGGCGGGCTCTCCGAGCGGGAGCGTCGCAAGCTGAAGAAGCGCGCAGTCTGAGCAGACCGGGCCGGGTCCGCCTCGAATCCACGGAGCGGACCCGCCGGCCCGGCCACCTGACCGGCCACCTGACCGGCCACCTGACCGGCCACCTGCTGGAGACGGGCGCCAACTCACGCCGCGAACCCCGCTGCGGTTAGGGTCGTCGACCGTGAATTCCTCCGTCGCGGTCCTCCTGGTCAGCCACGACGGTGCCCGCTGGCTCCCGGCCGTCATCGACGGGATCCGCGCTCAGACCAGCCCCGCCGGCCGCGTCGTCGCGGTCGACACCGGCAGCAAGGACGACAGCGCCTCGCTCCTCGCCGAGGCCTTCGGTGACGTCCTCGCGCTGCCCGGCGGCACGTCCTTCCCCGCCGCCGTCGAGGCCGGCCTCGAGCAGGTCGGCGACGCCGAGTGGATCTGGATCCTCCACGACGACGCCAACCCCGACCCGCGCGCCCTCGAGGCGCTGCTGGCCGCCGCCGTCGACGACCCGCAGGCCGACATCCTCGGCCCCAAGCTGCGCGAGTGGCCCTCGCTGCGCCGGCTGCTCGAGCTCGGCGTCACCATCTCCGGCACCGGCCGGCGCGAGACCGGGCTCGAGCGCGGCGAGTACGACCAGGGCCAGCACGACGAGGTCCGCCGGGTCCTCGCCGTCAACACCGCCGGCATGCTCGTGCGGCGCACCGTGCTCGCCGAGCTCGGCGGCTTCGACCGGCAGCTGCCGATCTTCGGCAACGACATCGACTTCGGCTGGCGCGCCGCAACCGCCGGCCACCGCACCCTGGTCGTGCCGCAGGCCGTCGTCTTCCACGCCGAGGCCGCCCACCGCGGGCTGCGCCGCACCCCGCTCACCGGCCGCCACACCCACTACCAGGAGCGGCGGGCCGCGCTCTACACGCTGCTCGCCAACTCCGCGGCCTGGTCGCTGCCCTTCCAGGTGGTCCGGCTCGGCCTCGGCACGCTGCTCCGGATGATCGGCTTCGTGCTCGTCCGACAGGTCGGGCAGGCGCTGGACGAGCTCGCCGCCCTCGTGTCCATCTACTCCAGCCCGCGGGAGATCCTCGCCGCCCGGCGCGAGCGCCGCGGCGCCCGCACCGCCGACCCCGACGACGTACGACGACTGCTCGCGCCGCGCTGGCTGCCCTACCGACACGGGCTCGACTTCGTCAGCGACCTCGCCGCCGCGGTGACCAACCAGGCCGCCGACGTGGCCGAGCGCCGCCGCGCCGCCGAGCTCGCCCACGCCGCCGCGTCGGGGGTGCCCCGTCGACCCGTCGACGAGGAGGAGACCTACACGCAGGACAGCGGGTTCCTCGTCCGGTTCCTCACCAACCCGGTCGCGGTCACGGTGACTCTGTTCGTGGTGCTGGCGCTCGTCGGCGCCCGCGAGGCGTTCGGCACCGTCGCCGGCGGCGCGCTGGCGCCCGCGCCGGAGAGCGCCCTGGACTGGTGGCGGCTCCACCTCGCCACCTGGCACCCGATCGGGCAGGGCACCGACGCGCCGGCGCCCGCGTACGTCCTGCCGATGGCGCTGCTCGCCACCGCGCTGGGCGGGAGCCCGGGTCTCGCGGTGTCGGCGCTGCTGGTGCTGGCGGTGCCGCTCTCGCTGTGGGGCGCGTGGCGGTTCCTGCGGGTCGTCGGTCGGCTGGTCGACCCCGCCGGGCTCCCGACGTGGTTGCTCGGCTGGGGCGCCGCGACCTACGCGCTGATCCCGGTCGTCAGCGGCGCCTGGGGCGAGGGGCGGCTCGGCGTCGTCGCCGCCACCGTGCTGCTGCCGTGGCTCGCCCACGCCGGACTCGGCTTCGCCGACCCGGAGGCCGACCGGCGGTGGCGCGCAGCCTGGCGGGCCGGCCTGCTGCTGGCCCTCGGTGCGGCGTTCGCCCCCGTGCTCTTCTGGTTCGCGCTCGTGCTCGCCCTCGCGGTGGTGGGCGCCGGCTTCACGATCAGCCCGCGCTCGATGCGCGACCGCTCCGTCTGGGGCCCGCCGGCCGTCGCGCTCGGCGTGGTGCCCGTCCTCGGGCTGCCCTACTGGCTGCCCGCGCTGCTGACCGGCGCCGGCCCCGGCCTGCTGCTCGACGCCGGCCGGCTGCCGATGGAGCAGCTCGGCTTCCGTGAGCTCGTGGTCGGCCGGCTCGGCGACAGCGGCGCCCCGTGGTGGCTCGGGCTGCTGCTGGTCGTGCTGGCCGCGGCCGCCCTCGTGCCGGCCCGCACCCGGATCCCCGTGCTGGTGTGCTGGATCGTGGCGTTCGTGTCCGCGCTGCTCGCGGCCGGTCTGTCGCTCTTCTCCTTCGAGCTCGCTTCGATCGGCACCGGGCCGGGGCTCGGCCTGCCGCTGCTCGCGCTGCAGGCGTCGTTCCTCGTCGCCGCCGTGCTCGGCGCCCAGGGCTTCCTGGCGCGCCCCCACACCGGCAGCGACCGGCCAGTCTGGTGGCGGCCCGCCGCGGTGCTCGTGGCCGGGGCCGCCGTGGTCGTGCCGGCGGCTGGGCTGATCTGGTTCGTGTCCGGGGTCGAGACCGACCTGTCCGACGAGGAACCGTCGGCGATCCCGGCGTACATGCTGCAGACCGCAACCACCGCCCCCGAGCAGGGCATCCTCGTGGTCCGCGGCGACGTCGGGTCGGGCCTGACCTACGGCGTCGTGCGCGAGGACGGGCTCACGCTCGGCGAGGACGAGGTGCTCGCCCTCTCCGGCGAGGACGAGACGATGACCGCCGACGTCGACGCGCTTGTCGGTGGCCCCTCGCAGGAGGCCGTCGCAGCGCTGTCCGAACAGGGGATCGAGTACGTCGTGCTGCCACCGCCTGCCGACGGCAACGTCGCCTCGGTGCTCGACGCGACCGACGGCCTCCTGCAGGCCAGCGCCGAGGACCGGTCCACCCGCGCCTGGCAGGTCGAGGCCGACCCCGCCGCCGACGCCGTGGACGGCTCGCGGTCGTGGTGGCGGACCGCGCTGCTCGTCCTGCAGGGCCTCGCGATCCTGGCGGTGCTGGTCCTGGCTGCCCCGACGATGCACGGAGGGAGGCGGTCGTGAGCGAGTCCCGACGGAGCGCGGGTGCCGAGGGCACGCCCGGACGCCGGTCGGCGGCCGGCCGGCGAGGCCTGCACCCGACCGCGATCATCGCGGCGGCGCTGGTGCTGCTGACCCTGGGCGCGCTGCTGCTGGTGCGGCCCGACGAGGCCGCCGACCGCAGCCAGGCCGCCGCCGAGGTGCCGCTGCGCAGCGCCGCGCTCACCTGCCCGTCAGCGCTCCCCGGCGCCGGGACGGCGTACCTCTCCACCGGTGTCGACCCCGGCGACTCCGAGGTGTCGGTCTTCGTGGACCAGGAGCGCGACCGGCTCGACGTGGCGCACCACGAGATCACGGCGGTCAGCGACGCCGCTGGTCCGGTGGTCCTCACCGCGCAGGGCGACGTCGCGCCCGGCCTGCTCGGCGCCCGCTTCGGCGACGGCCAGATGGCCGCCGGCGAGTGCGGCGTACCGCAGCCGCAGACCTGGTTCACCGGCGTGGGCGCCGGCGCCACGCACGCCTCCGTGCTGGAGCTGGTCAACCCCGACGGCGGCAGCGCGGTCGCCGACATCACCCTGTACGACGCCCGCGGTCCCATCGACGTGCCGGAGCTGCGCGGTGTGACCGTCCCCGGCCGCGAAGGGCAGCAGCTCGACCTCGCCGAGATCGTGCCGCAGCGGGGTGAGCTCACCGCGCACGTCGTGGTCGCCCGCGGCCGGCTCGGCGTCTCCGTCCTCGACCGGATCCCCGCCATCGGCGCGCAGCCGCTGACCGAGGACTTCCTCGGCGGGCAGGCGGAGCCGATGACCGAGGCGCTGCTGCTCGGCCTGCCGACCGGCAACGGGCGACACGACCTCGTCGTCACCAACCCCGGCGAGAACGAGGCGCGCGTCGAGGTCCGTGTCGTCACCGCCGACTCGTCGTTCCTGCCCGAGGGGCTCGAGGAGCTGCGCGTGCCCCCGGGCGCGACGAAGTCGGTGTCGCTCTCGACGGTGCTGTCGCAGGCGATCAGCGACGGTGCGCTGGGGCTCTCCGTGACGGCCGGCGAGCCAGTGACCGCCACCACCCGATCCGTGGTCGGCGGCGACATTTCGCACGCCGTCCCGGTCATCCCCTCCGACAAGGCGATGACCGTGCTGGTGCCCCAGGGGCAGGCCGCGGTCGTGCTCGGCGACGCCTCGGCCGTCGGGGTCGCCACGGTCGACGCCTGGGACGCGGACGGCGAGCCGCTCGAGCAGCAGAAGGTCGAGCTCCAGCCCGGCCAGGGCGGTGTCGTCGAGCTGCCCGAGGGCGCCGCGATCGTCCAGGTCACGCCCAGCCGCACCTCGCTCCACGCTGTCGCCCGCGTCACCGGCCCCGGCGGCACCACCGTGCTGCCCTTCCGCAGCCGGGTCACCAGCGCCCTCGACCCCGCCGTCCGCCCCGGCATCCCCTGATCGAGCCCTCGAGGCCCGCGCCGGTGGTTGAGGTGCGAGCGGAGCGAGCCTCGAAACCCCCGCAGCCTGTGCAGGGCGCCGAGGTACGCCGGTCGAGCCCGTCGAGACGTGGGGGGCGCTGCCCTGCCTCCCTCCCGGGGCTTCGAGGCTCGGCGCCGGGGCGCCTCGCACCTCAGCCACCGACTGGAGCGGGTCCCCAGAATTCTTTACCTTCTCCTTCCCACAGATGGGCTCAACCGCGGGCTCTTTGGGCCGGTTGTGTCGGTGGTCGCTGCTTGAGTGGACCCATGACAGCGACCACGGTCACCACCGCACCGGGCGACAGCCCGGTCGAGGTGCTGGCCTTCGCCCGCGAGCAGCGGGCGTCGGCGAACCGGTCGGAGGCGAACCTCCTGGTCGCGGCCGTGGAGTGGGCGGTCCAGCATCCCGCGGAGTCGCTGGTCGAGGCGGCGGGGTTCGAGCTGGACGGGTCCGAGACGGCGGTCCCGATCGCCGGCGAGGGCACCCCGCTGATCACGGAGTTCTGTGTCGCCGAGTGGGCCGCGTCCCTGGGGATGTCGACCGACGCGGGGAAGGCGTACCTGGGTGAGGCGGTCGAGCTGCGGTACCGGTTGCCGCGGCTCTACCGCCGCGTCGTCGCCGGCGACCTGCCCGCT
>NZ_JBHSSS010000026.1:0-919 GCF_042659625.1 Nocardioides sp. GCM10027114 | reverse complement strand
CCTGGTCGCGGCCGTGGAGTGGGCGGTCCAGCATCCCGCGGAGTCGCTGGTCGAGGCGGCGGGGTTCGAGCTGGACGGGTCCGAGACGGCGGTCCCGATCGCCGGCGAGGGCACCCCGCTGATCACCGAGTTCTGCGTCGCCGAGTGGGCCGCCTCGCTCGGCATGTCGACCGACGCCGGTCGCGCGTTCCTGGGTGAGGCGGTCGAGCTGCGCTACCGCCTCCCGCGGCTCTACCGCCGCGTGGTCCACGGGGACCTGCCGGCCTGGCGAGCACGACACGTCGCCCGCCACACCATCGCGCTCAACCCCGACGCGGCGGAGTTCGTGGACCGGCACGTCGCGCACGTGGCGCACAAGATCAGCCTCGCGCGGCTCAAGGACCTGGTCGACGAGGCCATCGCCCGCCACGACCGGGACCTGGCGCAGGAACGCTTCGGCAGAGCGGCCGACCACCGCGGCTTCGACATCCACCTCGACCAGGCCACGCTGGACGGCACCGTCGACGTCCACGGCGTCCTCGACGCCGCCGACGCGATGGATCTCGAGCACGCGGTGGCCGACCTCGCCACCCAGCTGCGCCACCTCGGGTCCGACGAGAGCCTGGACGTGCGCCGGTCCAAAGCCGTCGGAGAGCTCGCTCGCGGAGCGCAGACACTCGACCTCACCGGCAGCGATGAGGAAGAGACGGAGTCAGGCTCTCCGCGGCGGCTGCACCGACGCCCCACCCGCCGCCGGAAGATCGCGCTGGTCATCCACGTGTCCGAGGACGCCGTGGTCGGTACCGGCCCGCTCGGCCGGGTCGAGGGACTGCGGTGCCCGGTGACGACCGACCAGATCCGGACCTGGCTCGCGGCATCCGACGCCCAGATCGTCGTGAAGCCGGTGGTCGATCCGTCCGGCTGCGCGCCCGTGGGGGCC